>BEHN01000012.1 GCA_002898535.1 bacterium HR11 | reverse complement strand
GAGGCCCTGGAGCGCCTGCTGTGCTACCCCTGGCCGGGCAACGTCCGGGAGCTCCGCAACGCCGTCCGCCACGCCGCCCTCCTGGCCGACGAGCCCATCATCCGCCTCCACCACTTCCCGGCCGAATTTCGGGCCCGGCTCGAGCGGGAACTCGGGAATTCGGCCTTTCGGGAGTCCGGGAGTTCGGCCGTTCGGCAACTCGGGAATTCGGGATAGGGGCAGTGGGCAGGTGGGCAGGTGGGTAGATAGGCAGGTAGGCAGGTGGGCAGATAGGCAGGTGGGCAGATGGGGAAATAGGGAAGCCGACTGGTCCAATGGCCCGGCTACCGAACTCCCGAATTCCCGGGCGGCTCGGAACCCTGCTCGGGCGAGCGGGGCTGGGATAACAGAGCCGTTCGGTGGAGAGAAATGCGGTTCCCATCCGGGAAAACGGTGGCCCGGCCATCTCGATTTTTCAAGCTTCCTCCGGAGGACCCGGCCAGGACGGCCGGTGGGCCGGGGATCGACGCCCGTCGCCCGACCGGCCCATCGGCCGACCTGCCTATCTGCCGACCGGCCCATTGCCCGAACTCCCGAGTGGCCGAACGGCCGAACTCCCGGACTCCCGAACTGCCGAGTTTTCGAATTGCCGAACGCTCGACCATCGTGGAGACGACCGTGAACCGACCCTCCGTCGAGACGCCCCGACGGAACCCTGGGGAGTTGAAATTGGAGCTCTTCTGCCGGGGGCTCCGCATCGACCCGAACGCCCTGTCCGATGAGGCCGGCCGACCCATCGTCCGGACGCGGGCCGGCTTGGGTTCGGGCCTCGAGCTGGTCATTCCGGGGGACCTCAAGGACCTCTGGGTCAACGCGCCGGTCGTCGAGGCCTTTGCCCGTCAGTCGCCCTTTGTCCTACGGCGTGGGCCCAACGGCTTCTTCATCGAAGATGAGCGGAACGGAGCGACCTACCCCGTGGTCCTGCCGCCGGAGCCCCGGTGGTATCGGGCCCGCACGTCAACGGGCAAGCCGATGATGGACATCGGCGTCCTCCAAGGGACGTATCTGGGCATTTACGTGGGGCCGCCCTGTGGCTACTGGCGGTCCCGACGGCTGTCCTGTAAATTCTGCACGACCGGGGAGAACGTCGGCGTCTCGGAGGCCCTGGAAAAGACCGTCGAGGACGTCGTCGAGACCTGCCAGCGGGCGAAGGAAGAATCCGGCGTGACGTTCGTCCACTTCAACAGCGGCTTTCAGGGCGGGGACCGGGACCTGGAGATGGTCGCTCCTTACGTCAAGGCCGTCAAGGAGCGGGTCGGCCTCATCGTGGGCGTTCAGATGGTGCCGGCCCGGGAGCTGTGGCGCTACGACTGGCTCATCGACCTGGGCGTGGACCACTTTTCCTTTTGCTTTGAGTTCTATGACCCCGAGTGGTTCCGCCGGATCTGTCCCGGCAAGGACCTGACCCTGGGTCAGCAGGCGTTCTTTCGGGCGATGGAGTACACAAGCCGCAAGATGGGAAAAGGCCGGGTCTCCGGTGAGATCATCGCCGGCATCGAGCCCGTCGAAGCGACTCTGCGGGCCATCGACTACATCACGGACGTGGGGGCTTTCCCGACGGTGTGCGTCTTTCGGCCCCTCATCGGGGCTGAAATGGAGGACTGGCCGCCCCCGCCCTTTGAGGATATGGCCGTCGTCCATCGGTACATGCTGGAGGCCTGTCGCAAAAAGGGCATCCCCATCGGCATCGCCCCCAATATCGAGGTCAGCCTCGTCTTTCTGCCGACGGACGCCTTCTATCTCGTCGACCGGCGCCGGTGGGCCATGCGGTGGTATCGGTGGAGGAACCGAATCCTGGCCTGGCTGGCCCGGCCGTACTTTGCCTGGCAACTTCGGCCCCATCGGGTCCGAGACCGGGGGCCCGACTTTTACCGGCGCCGTTTTCAAAAACAGGCGGCGATGCAGAGTGGCGGAGTGATGGGGTGACGAAAGTGATGAAGTAACGAAGTACCGGAGTGACGGAGTCGGGGAAAGGGGATTCCGGAGGTCCTTCATGGAAATCCGCATGGACGGACGCGTCGTGTGGGTCACGGGCGGCTCGTCGGGTCTGGGCCGGGCGATGGTCCGGCGGTTTGCCGAGGCCGGGGCGACGGTCGTCTGGAATCACTGGGGTGACCCGATGGGCGAGGCCGAGCAGGCCCGATGGTTCGAGGCCCACGGGTATCCGACCTACTATCGGGAAGCGGACGTGACGGACCCGACGGCCGTCGAGGCCTTCGTCCAAGAGGTCGTCCGCCGCTACGGGACGGTCCACGTCCTGGTCAACAACGCCGGGATTCGGGCCGACGCCGTGACCTGGAAGATGCGTCTGGAGGACTGGCACCGGGTCTTGGAGGTCAACCTGACGGGGGCCTTCCTGTGCAGTCGGGCCGTCATCCCCCTCATGCGGGCCCAGAAGTGGGGCCGGATCATCCACATCAGCTCTATCAATGCCCTGCGGGGGAAGTTCGGCCAGGGGAATTACGCCGCATCCAAAGCGGGCCTGATCGGTTTTGCGAAGGCCCTGGCCCGGGAGGTGGCCGCCTTCGGGATCACGGTCAATGTAGTCGCCCCCGGGATGGTCATGACACCCCTCACCCAGACGCTTCCCGAGCCGGTCATCGAGGAAGCCCGCCGGGAGGCCATCCTGGGATTTTTCCCCGAGCCGGACGACGTGGCCGCCGCCGTCCTATTTCTGGCCTCCGACTGGGCCCGTTGCATTACGGGCGAGGTCCTGCGCGTCGACTCGGGGCAGTGTTTGTAAAGGGCCGGAAAGGCCGAACCGCTGGCCTTACCGCCTCATTGCTCGATCGGTTGGCCGCAGGCGCCGCAGAATCGGAAGCGGGCCGGAATCCCGCGGGCCCCGCAGTGGGGACAGGCCTTCGTGTAAGGTCCCCAGGGGAACTCGCTCCACCGGCCCTCGGCGGCCTCCTGGCGGAGCTTGCGGTATTCGGGGCTCCGCTTCTCGACGAAAGCGTTCATCCCTTCTAAAGGCTCCCAGCAGGCGTAGTGAAGCGACAGCCACTCCCGGCCGTGGCCGACCGTCATGTGCCAGGCCAGGTCCTTCCAGAAGTTGACCTGCTGTTTCGTGTACCGCAGGCACTCGGGAAACTTGTCCTTGAGTTTCTCGGCCATCTCGGCGACGGCGGCGTCCAGGAGGGACAGGTCGACGACATAGGCCGGGTCCTGGAGGGCCCGGCGGTTGGCTTCATAGTCCCAGGGGTCGAGCCACTCGCCCGTCGCCCGGTGGCGGACGGACGGGACGACTCGGTTGACGAGGCCCCATTCGAGACACTGCTTCGGGGGGATTTCCTCGCAAAAGTACAGGATCTCACGGGCCCGACGGTCCCCGACCAGGATGGGAAGCCACTGGGTGGCGCCCCCGCAGGCGACCGAACCGACCCGGGTCCCGACCTGCCGGATGTAGGCATGGGCGGCCATCACGGCCAGGTCGCAGGCCATGTTGAACTCGTTGCCGCCGCCGGCGACGATGCCATTGATCCGGGCGATCGTGGGTTTGCCGACGTTCCGAAGCAGGTCGTGGGCCTGCACGAAGAGGCCCATGTACTTCCAGTAGTCCCGTGGGTAGGTGACGTACTTTTCGGCGTACTCCCGGACGTCCCCGCCCGTACAGAAGGCCCGGTCGCCCGCCCCCGTCAGGACGACGACGGCGACGGCGTCGTCCCAGGCGGCGTCCTGAAAGGCCTGGGCCATCTCCTGAAGCGTCCGGGTCGAGTATGCGTTGTAGACGTGGGGCCGGTCGATGATGACGGTCGCCACGCCGTCCCGTTTGGTATACCGGATTTCCCGAAACTCGAAAGCTTCCGGCGGCCTTCCGGTCAGTTCCCGCATGACTATCCTCCCGAAGGTCGTCGCTGGCTCCGCCGGGTCCTACCCGACCGAATCGGCGTCCGCTGTCGGCGTGTAGAGAGGAAGGTCCGGGAAGTATGTCCGGTAGAAGCCAAGGTCCCGAGTCAAGAGACGGTCGGCCCGCAGAGCATGAGCGCCGATGCGGAATGAGAACATCCAACAAGACGTTCGTGTCGACAGCCGTCAGCACGGGTCGTGGCCCCGGATTTCCCGGACGATCTCATCGGGGTCGCGTCCGGCCAGGTCTTGCAGGAAGCCTATGTATCGGTCGAAGGGGCCTTCACCGGCCCGTCGGCGAATTCGCCACGTCCCGTCGGGTTCTTCGACGAACTCGAGGGTATCACCGACCCGGAGGCCGAGGCGCTCCCGGACGACGGCCGGGAGGGTAATCTGCCACTTCGCCGTGAGTTTGGCCTTTGCCTTGATCATAAACCTTCCTCCTTCCTGAAAAGGAAGGAGGAGGATCCCGGCTGTCCAGGGGACCCCGAACTCCAGGACCCGGGACGAAGACCTCACGGAGCCAGGCGTGAGGGCAGATCTACAAAAAGCGTGCCCGTGCTCGATCCTCGGCTCTACCTTCGTCCGCCCCAGGCCGACGGCACGAGATTTGCTCTCTTGTCCATGAGCCTAAGACCATGAGCGGGCGGTTTCCCTTCGAGGACCTGGCAGACCGATGGTCGGACCTCCGCTTCGTAGAGGTCCGGCGATGGCGGGAGCAGCACCCCGACGGGAAGGTCGTCGGGACCTTCCCCGTGTGGGTCCCGGCGGAGGTCATCCACGCGGCCGGCGCCCTGCCCGTCGGTCTCTACGGGGCTGGGACCCTGATCGACATCGAGTATGCCGACGCCCGCATGCAGTCCTTCATCTGTTCCATCGCCCGGTCGACCCTCGAGTTGGGCCTCCGGGGGTACCTGGACTTCCTGGACGGGATGGTCTTTCCGTCCATCTGCGACGTGGCCCGCAACCTTTCGGGCGTCTGGGCCCGGAACTTCCCCCGGCAGTGGGTCTTCTACATGCATCTCCCCGAGAATCCCGAGTCCCGCCACGCCGTCCCCTACATGGTCGCCGAGCTCCGGCGGCTCGTCCGGGGCCTGGAGGACCTGACGGGGCGGCCCATCTCGGCCGAGGCTCTGCGACGGTCCATCGAACTGTACGAAGAAAACCGACGTCTCCTGCGGACCCTCTACCGCATCAAGGCCGAGGAGCCGGCCCGATTATCGACCTGCGAGACTTACGTCTTGGTCCGGGTGGGGGCCCTGATCCCCGTCGAGGAACACAACCGCCTTCTGACCGAGGCCCTCGGGGAGATCCGGGGCCGGGACGTTCACCACCGACGGGACCGCATCCGGGTCCTCCTGGAAGGGAGTTTCTGCGAGCAACCGCCCCTCGATTTCCTGTGGGTCCTCGAGGAAGCCGGCTGTTACATCCTGGACGACGACCTCCTGGTCGGCCGGCGGTTCTTCGAGGCGGCCGTCCCTCCGGCCGAGGACCCCCTGGAGGCCTTGGCCGTCGCCTACCTGCGGTCGGGGCGAAGCACGGCCATTCGATACGACGGGCCGGCCCGCCGACTCGAGGGATTCCTCGAACGGGTCCGCCGCCTGCGGGTCGACGGCGTCATCTTTGCATACGCCAAGTTCTGCGACCCGGCGCAGTTCGACTACGTCCTCTTGAAGGAGCGTCTGGAGAAGGCCGGCGTGCCCTGCCTGGTCCTGGAGTTTGAGGAAAAGATGACGACGTTCGAGGCCGTCCAGAATCAGGTCGAGACGTTCGTAGAGTCGATTCTGTTCTATTCATAGGGCAGTTCGGCCATCCGGGAATTCGGGAGTTCGGCAGTTCGGGAACTCGGGAATTCGGGAGGGGGCCGTGAGCAGACAGGTGGGTGGGTTGGCAACAGCTGACGTGATTGTGGCTTTTGGGGTCATGAGTAGCGAATGGCGAGTAGCGAGTAGCGAATGGCGAGTGGCGAGTAGCGAATGGCGAGTGGCGAATGGCGAATAGATCCCCCATTTCCCCTGTCTCCCGACCTGCCCATCTGCCCAACTGCCTATCTGCCGACTGCCTATCTCCCGACCTGCCCATCTGCCCAACTGCCGAATGCTTGAAACATCGGCTTTCCGGGAGATGGGAAAGGTTGTTCTGACGCCACTCTCATGAACCGAACGGCTCTGCTATCTTCCTATCTACGAGCCCGACTGCCGGATTGCCGAACTCCCGAACTGCCGAATTCCCGTGGAGGCGCCGATGGGAACGGAGGCGGCAGGCCGGTCGGCCCGATTCCAGGGCTTTGGGCGTCAGCGGCAGAAGGAGCTCCTGCAGGCATGGTGGCGGCGCCTGGAGGCGGCCCCCGAGACGGGCCAGCCCGTGGCGTATCTTTTCATCTCCGGGGCCGTCGAGGAGGTCCTGCGGGCGTTGGGCTTCGAGGTCGCCTTTCCCGAGGTGACGGCCCTGAACTGCGCCATCCGGCAGGTCTCAGCCGACTTCATCCTGCGGGCCGAGGACCTCGGATACTCCCAGGACGTCTGCGGGTATGTGAAGAACGACATCGGCCTCCTCCTCTCGGGCAATCGCTCGCCGATGGGGCGGCTCCCCCGGCCGACGCTCCTGGTCTGCAACTATGCCGGCTGTCGGGTTTACATCAAGTGGTTTGAGGCCCTGGCCGAGTTTTATCAGGCGCCCCTCTACGTCCTGGACGTGCCCTACCTTCGGACCGAGACGGTCTTACCCTCGGACGTCGAGTATGTCGTCGGCCAGCTCCAGGAGTTCATCGAATTTTGCGAGCGGCTGACGGGTCAAGACTTCGACGAGGACCGCTTCCGGACCCTCCTGGCCAACGCCCGGCAGGCGGAGGACCTGTGGGTCGAGGTCCTCGAGATGGCCCGCCACGTGCCGGCGCCCTTCGATTCCTACTTTGAAGCCGTCTACTTTATGGCGCCCATTTACATCCTGCGGGGGCTACCCGAGACGGTCGAGTACTACGAGGGAGTCCGTCGGGAAATCCAGGAGCGGGTCGAACTCGGCCTGGGGCCGGTCCCCGAGGAGCGGTTCCGGGTCGTCGTCGAGGGCCCACCGCCCTGGCCGTACCTGCGGGACTTCTGGGACATGTTCAAACATTGGGGCGCCGTCACGGTCGCCTCGACCTACACGAAGGTCGGGGGCCTCTGGGACGCCACTGGGGTCCGCCACGACCCGGCCCGGCCGCTCGAGAGCGTCGCCGAGTACGCCATGCACTGTTACGTCAACTGGGGGCTGGACCACCGGCGGCGTCTGCTCCTGGACTATCATCGGCGTTTTCAGGCCGACGGATTCGTCATCCACTCCGTCAAGAGCTGTAAATCCTTTGCCGCCGGGGAGGCCGACTTTCGGGAAGTCTTTGTGCGGGAATGCGACATCCCGACCCTGTTCATCGAGTCGGACCTGGTCGACCCCCGGTACTTTCAGAAGGCCCAGCTTCGGAACCGTATCGACGCATTTTTCGAGGCCCTGGCGCACCGGCGGGCGATAAGCCCATAAGGCAGGAGGGCGATTGGGAAAAGAAGGAATGGGGGTCGGTGTTGGCTCATGGCTCATAGCTCATGTTGGCTCATAGCTCATGGGTCATGGCTCATAGTCCCATGAGCCATCAGCTATGAGCCATGAGCTATGAGCCACGAGCCATGAGCCAATAGGGGCCATCCATCACGTCGGCATGACGCCGACTTTTCTGCCTGACTGCCTTGCTACCCAATTGGAGGGAGCGATGTACGTGGCCGGCGTGGACGTGGGTTCGACACAGACGAAGGCCGTCCTGATGGACGTGGAGCGGCGGATCGTCGGCCGGGCCCTCATCAAGACGGGAGCCAACGTCGTCAAGGCCGCCGAGCGGGCGTTTCAGGCCGCCCTCCAGGCGGCCGGCGTCCATCCCGACGAGGTCGTCTACGTCGTCGGTACGGGCTATGGCCGTTATAAGGTCACCTTCGGGCACACGCAGGTCACGGAAATCAGTTGCCATGCGAAGGGGGCCGTCTTTGTATTTCCCGGCACGCGGACGGTCCTGGACATGGGCGGCCAAGACACGAAGGCCATCCGGGTCGACGCTCGGGGCGAGGTCCTGGACTTCTGCATGAACGACAAATGCGCCGCCGGGACGGGGCGGTTCCTCGAGGCCGCCGCCGAGGTCATGGGCCTGACGTTGGACGAGATCGGCCCGATTTCCCTGCAGTCCGAGCGGCCCGTCAAGATGACGAACGTGTGCACCGTGTTCGTCGAAAGTGAGATCCTCTCGCATCTTGCTTGGGGTCGCCGGCGAGAAGACATCTTGCGGGGGGTCCATCACAGCATCGCCACACGGGCCGTCGGGCTTCTGCGGCGGGTCGGCATCGAGGACGAGGTCACCTTCACGGGCGGCGTCTCCCGCAACGTCGGGATGATCCGGGCCCTGGAAGAGGTCTTGGGACGGAAGTTGAACGTCAGTCCCGAATCCCACTTCATGGGTGCCATCGGGGCGGCCCTCTTCGCGTGGGAGCGGGCCATGGCCGCCCGCCGGTACGACCTGTCGGTCCCGGGCGTTGGTCCCCGGGTCTCAGGATTCTCGTAAGGATCCGCCGATGCCCCAACCGTCCATCTGCCCATCTGCCCACCTGCCTATCTGCGTCGGCTGAGACTGCCATGCGGTACGTGGCCGGCATCGACGTGGGTTCTCGAACGACCAAGTGCGTCATCCTGGACGCCGACGGCCGCATCGTCGGCCAGGCCCTCGAGACGACGGGGGCCTTCCTGACGCAGGCGGCCGAGCGGGCCCTGGCGGCGGCCCTTCAGGCGGCCGGCCTTACACGGGCGGACCTGGCGTACATCGCCAGCACGGGCTGGGGCCGCTATCAAGTCCCCTTCCGAGACGTCCAGATCACCGACATCACCTGTCATGCCCGGGCGGCCGTGCACCTATTCCCGAACACGCGGACGGTCCTGGACATCGGTGCCCAGAACACCCGGGCCATCCGGGTCGAGCCCAACGGCCGCGTGCGGGCCTTTCGGATGAACAACCGGTGCGCGGCCGGAGCCGGCCGATTCTTGGAGCGGACGGCCGCCGCCCTGGAGGTCCCCCTCGAGGAGATGGGGGCCTGGGCCTTGCGGAGTCAACATCCGGAGCGGATCAGTAGTATCTGCGCCGTCCTGGCCGAATCGGAGGTCATCAACCTCGTCAGCCACGAGGCCCGCATCGAGGACATCCTGGCCGGCGTGCATCAGGCCCTCGTCGAGCGGATCGCCTCTCTCGTCCGCCAGGTCGGGGCCGAACCGGAGTTGACGCTGACAGGCGGGGTCGCCCAGAACGTCGGCATGGTCCACATGCTCCGCCAGTACCTCGGGATGGAGGTGAACGTCTCGCCCCTGGCCATTTACGCCGGTGCCCTCGGGGCGGCCCTCCTCGGCTGGAGTCGGGTCCGGCGGCTCCGGTGGGGAACCCTCCCAGCCGGCGTGCGGCCCCTGACGGTTCAGGACGCCGGCCGCATCGCCGAGATCGAGGCCGTCCTGACGGGCATGGCGGCCGACCCCGACCGGTGGGCCCAGAGGCTCCGGGCCTATACCGAGTGGGGCGAGCCGGCCCTGGGCTATGAGGCCGACGGCCGACTCGTCGGCTACGTCCTGGGATTCATCCGAGGCCGGGAGTTCGGCCTGCCGGACCGGAGCGGCTGGGTCGAGTTCATCGGTGTCGACCCCGGCTATCAGCATCGGGGCATCGGACGGGTCCTGCTGGAGGCCGTCCTGACGTACTTCCGAAATGCCGGCGTCCGGGAGGTCTACACGCTGATCCCCGAGGCCTGGCGAGACCTGGAGGCTTTCTTCCGGACGGTAGCGTTCCGACCCGTATCCCTGGAGTGCCTTCGGCTGGAGCTTGCAGAGCCGCAGACCAGGGGCCATAGACCATAGACTGTGGACCGTGGTCCGTGGCCTTGCATCCCGAGACCTCGGTGCCGAATGGCCCAACGGCTGAACGGCCGGGTCATGCCGGTTCGATACGACGAACGGACGTCGTCGGACGTGTCGGAGCCGCCGTGGGAGCGGCGCTTTGTCGTCGCCGTCGAGCGGGCCCCGGAGTTCGTCCAACTGTATGAGTCGCTGGGCTTTGAGGTCCGACTCGAGCCGGCCCGTCCGTCGGACATGCCCGAGTGCCAGGCCTGTCCCATTGCGGAGGACTGCGGGGCCTGCGTCATCCTCTACACGCGGCGACGGACTACAGGTCATGGACCATAGACCCCAGGCCATGGACCTTGGACTGCAGACCGGCGGATGGATAGTCAGCAGGGGACAGGAAGATAGCAGAACGGTTCGGGGGGTGAGAAGTGAGATGGAGAGTGGAGAGGGCACCTCCACCATTCGGGAGATAGGCAGTCGGCAGATGGGCAGATGGGCAGGTCGGGAGATAGGGGAAATGGGGATCTATTCGCCAATCGCTACTCGCCATTCGCCATTCGCCACTCGCTACTCGCCACTCGCCATCCTTAGGAGGTCATCATGAAGGCCGCCGTCTTCTATGGACCCCATCAGCCCCTTCAGGTCGAGGACGTCCCGACACCGACGCCGGGTCCCGGGGAGGTCCTCGTCCGGGTCGCCGCCTGCGGCGTCTGCCATACGGACCTGCACTACATCGACCACGGGACGCCGACCTTTAAGAAGCCGCCCCTCATTTTAGGTCACGAAGTCTCCGGGACCGTCGCCCAGGTCGGACCGGATGTTGAGACCTTCCGACCCGGGGACCGGGTCCTCCTGCCGACCGTCCTGCCCTGCCGGGCCTGCCGGATGTGCCGCATGGGTCGGGAAAACATCTGCGAGAACATGCGGATGTTTGGGAATCACATCGACGGGGGCTTTGCCGAATACGTCGTCGCCCCGGCCCGAGACCTGTTCCCCCTGCCGGAGTCGATCCCCTTAGAAAAGGGGGCCATCATCGCCGATGCCCTCACGACGCCCTTCCACGCCGTCGTCTACCGGGGGCAGGTCCGACCCCGAGACCGGGTCGCCGTCATCGGTTGCGGCGGGATCGGCCTGAATGCCGTTCAGGTCGCCGCCCTCCAAGAGGCGTGGGTCATCGCCGTCGACGTCGTCCCGGAAAAGCTGGACCTGGCCCGCCGACTGGGGGCCCAAATGACTTTGAATCCTCGGGAAGTCGACCGGGCGGACGTGCACATCCGGAAGGTCACCGACGGCGGGGTCGACGTGGCCTTCGAGTGCGTCGGACGTTCGGAAACGCAAGAGCTGGCCGTCGCTTGCGTCCGACCCGGGGGCCGGGTCGTCTTCGTCGGCTACAACCCCGAGAGGGTCGCCCTGAACGCCGCCCGCATCATGTTCCGGGAGCTGGAAATCGTCGGCTCTCTGGGATGTCGGCCGGTCTGCTACCCGCGGGTCATCGACCTCGTCGCCCGGGGCCACCTGAGGCTTCAAGAGCTGGTCAGCCACCAGTTTTTCTTGGAAGAGATCAACCAAGCCCTGGACGTCCTCCGACGGGGCGAGGCCCTGCGGGTGATCGTCCGACCCGGCGGCCCGGCGGTCGGGTAAACCCCGCTCGGGCGAACGGGGCTGGGACTCCGCATCTCGCATCTCGTCTTTGTGCACTCGGCCGGATGTTTCGTGTATGATGGACCTTCGCGTCATCTCGTAGCGGAGTGGAGACCCGATGAGTCGCTCTCGGACGATCCTTCGATGGGCGGCGGTCGGCCCGGTCCTTGTGGCTTTCGGATGGGCGAGCGGGACGACATGGGCCGCCGAAAAGCTCCATCTCTTGGCCGGCCTCGGCGGCGGGGCGGCGGCCTATAGGCCCTCCGACCAGACGACCTCAGACTTCGAGTTTGCCGCCGAGGGCTCGGTCGCTATCGAGTACTCGTGGTTCACCGACCCGATCGACATCCGGCTCGGCGTACAGGGCGAATGGGTCCGCTCGACGAACTTGCTCTACAGCGGGTCGAACCACACGGGTTTCGGGGTCTACGGAAAGTTGAAGATCGCCTTTGTATACGGCGGCGTGGGCCTCCAGCGAGTCCATCTGACGACGGTCGTCCTACCCGTAGGGACCGAATACGACACGAGCGGCTGGCTCCCCTTTCAGCTTCTGGGCCTGGAGTTCAAAATCCTGAAGCTCTCTTTGAACCTGGAGTACCAGCATACAGGCGGGACGTTCGAGGACGTCCCGGGCCTGGGGGCCTCGTTTCGGTACCAGCGGCACATGGGGCGTCTCCTCGTGGGGGTCCATCTGTAAGGGGCAGACCATGGACCCCAGACCATAGACCGGCTTGGGCCCAAGGGGCTCTATGGTCCATGGTCCGTGGTCTGCGGTCTATGGTTGGATATCGAGGGTCCGATCCCGGTCCCGTCGGATTTATGAGACAGGTTCTTATGGGCCAAGACCCATGAGCTATGAGCCAATCGGGCTATGAGCTGACGGGCCCGACGGCCGACCCATCCACATGTCCCACAGGCGGCCCTTGAGAGACTTGAAACTGCGATGCGTCGCTTGCGAGGACGTCGGGCCGGACGTCGTCCTGCTGGGCCTCGCGCCCGAAGACGGCGACTGGCCTCCGACAGCGCCGGGGCAATTCTACATGCTGGAGGTCCCGGTGCCTGAGCGGTGCTTTGCCCTGCGGCGGCCCTTCAGCCTCCATGACCTCCAAGACGGCGTTGGGTACTTCCTGTTCCGGCGGATGGGATTCGGGACCCGCCGGTTGGGTTCGCTCCGACCCGGGGAGGTCACGCGCGGCTTCGGCCCCCTGGGGCGGCCCTTCCCCGAGCCGGTCGGCGAGGGTCCCGTCGGGCTGATCTCGGGCGGCCTCGGGATGGCGACGCTGTTCCCATGGCATCGGGCGTTGGTCCGCCAGGGACGGGACGTCTACCACCTCTTTGCGGCCCGGACGGCGGCCCAGCTCGTGCGTCTCGAGGCGCTTCAGGCCCTGGGCGGGACCCTGTGGCTGGCGACGGACGACGGGAGTCGGGGATGGGCCGGCCGCGCGGATGAAGTCCTGCGGGCCTACCCGCAAGAGTTCCGACGGCCCTGGGCGGCCCTCTATGTGTGCGGTCCGACGGTCATGATCCGGGCCTGCGTCGAGGTCCTGCGGACGTACACGACGGCACCGATCTGGGCCATCTTGGAGGCGGCCATGGCCTGCGGCTACGGCGTCTGCCGGGGATGCGCCGTCCCCGTCCGGACGGACCCGCCCTCGTACCGGATGGTCTGCGTCGACGGACCGGCCCTGTCGGCCGACGAGGTGGATTGGTCATGTCTGCCGTCACCCTGAGTATCGACGTCGGTCCCCTGCGGCTTCGGAACCCCATCCTCCTGGCCAGCGGCACGTGCGGCTACGGCCTCGAGATGGAGCCCTGGGTCCCCCTGGACGCCGTCGGGGGCATCGTCACGAAGAGCCTCTCGCCGCGGCCCCGGCCGGGCGGGCCGCCGCCCCGGATCGCCGAGCTCCCGACGGGGATGCTCAACGCCATCGGCCTGGAAAACATCGGCTTGAACGCCTTTCTGGAGCAGAAGCTCCCGGCTCTTCGGGCCCGGGGGGCGACGGTCATCGTCAGCATCTTTGCCGAGACGGAAGACGAGTTTGCGGCGATGGTCGAGCGGCTCGACGGCGTCGAGGGCGTGGCGGCCATCGAGCTGAACATCTCGTGCCCCAACGTGAAGGCCGGCGGGATGGAATTTGGAACGTCGCCGACGATGACCGAACGGCTCCTGCGCCTCCTGCGACCCCGGACGCGCTTGCCCCTGATCGCCAAGCTGACGCCGAACGACACGAACGTCTTCGACGTCGGGGCGGCCGCCCTGGCGGGCGGGGCCGACGTCCTGTCGCTGGTCAACACGTTTCTGGGCATGGCCGTGGACGTCCGGCGGGAGCGACCCTTGCTGGCGAACGTCGTCGGGGGGTACTCGGGGCCGGGCATTAAGCCCATCGCCCTCCGGATGGTCTACGAGATGGTCCGCCGGACGGGAGCGCCCGTCATCGGCATCGGCGGCATCCAGACGGTCGAGGACGTCCTGGAGTTCCTGTTCGTCGGGGCGCGGGCCGTCCAGCTCGGGACGGTCAACTTCCGGGACCCGACGGCGGCGGGGCGCATCGTGCGGGAGCTGGCTCAGTTCCTGGCCGAGCGGGGCCTGGCGTCGGTCGAAGCTTGGGTCGGTCGGGTCGCCCGGGTCGTCTCGGGGGCGCCGGTCCATTGGGTGTCGTGACGGGCCGGCGGCCCAGTCGGCCGACCTGCCTAAGACGATTGCCCGTCGCTTCATCGCCCCGTCCCTATAGTCTTTCAAACTGTCCCCCGGCTCCATATAATGAAAACGTCGGGCGTGGGCCTTTCACGCCCGGGAGCCTTCACGTCGATGCGGTGGATACGGCGTTCCGCACGATGGATGTTTGGGATCCTCGGCTTCTGGATGACCGTAGGGACCGGTTGGGCCCAGCCAGCCGGACCTGCCGAGGCGGGGGTTCTGCCCCCACCGGTCCCCTTTCCCAGCTTGACCGAGCTCCTGCCGGCCATCGAGCAGGGCAACACCCGGAAGGTAACGGAGATCCTGTCCCGCGTCGAGGACTTCGTCCATCGAACGGGGACCCGCTACATGCCGGAACTGGCGATGGCCCTCTGGCAGGCCGGCCTGAAGGCTCGGGAAAAGGGCGACCTGCTCGTCATGGACCAGTGCAGTCGGCTGGCCCTCCAGCTGGACCCGACGAACCCCTATTTTCATATCGCCCTGGCGTGGTACCAGTTTCATAACGGGCCGAGGTCCTGGGGGCTGGCCTTGCGACACACCTGGCAGGGGCTCGGAGCCATCGCCCGGCGGCCCGGCGGTCGGGGCGCTTTGGTCCATTGGATGGCCGAGTGGTCGGCCTGGGTGGCCCTCATCCTGATGGCGACCCTGGGCCTCTTGGCCGGGCTTCAGCTGGGGCCCCTCTTCGTCCATGATGCCCTGGAGCGCTGGAGTCTGCGGGGACTCCCCTGGATGGCTTATGTGTTGGCGGCGGCCACGGTCGGCTTCGTCTTCCCTTGGCTGGGTGGCCTTTGGAATCTCCTGTGGGTCGGCGTCCTATTAATCGGGTACATGCCCCGACGGCAACGGATCGTGTGGCTTGGCTTAGCGGGCCTTGTCGTCGGCCTGACGTGCTTGGCTTATCTGGGCCAGGCCGCCTATGAGCGCTACGAACGGGCACCCCGAAAGTGGATCCTGGCCTATTCCGAATACGGAATGAGCCCCTCCCTGATGTACGCCATGTATAATGCCCTCCAGCAGACGCCCCGGGACTTGCCGACCCTTCTGCTGTACGGTCACGGTTTTATCCGGCATGGCTACTATCGGGAGGCGGAGGCGACGTACCGCTGGGCCCTCCAGTATTTCCCGAATCACCCGGCCGTCCTGAACAACTTGGGCAACGTCTACTTCTTCCAAGAAAACTATGCGCAGGCCATCGAGTATTACCGGGCGGCCGAGGACCAGCCGATCCCGGATTCCAAATTGCGGGCTTACGTCCTTTACAACCACGGCCGGGCCCTCCAGTCCCGGCTGGAATTTGCGGCCGGCGAGGCGAAGGTCCAAGAAGCCCTGAAGACCTGGCCGGACCTCGCCCACCAGCCGGCCCGGGGGATGGCCCTGGATTACCTACCGACCCGCTCGGAGGCCTTCGGGTCTCAGAGTCCGGCCTGGTTCGTCACGGGCCTCCGCCAGTGGGTCCGGGACCGCCGTCTTTGGGTCCTCCTGATCTTAGGCGGCTTGTGGGGCCTCCTGCGGGGGGTCCGTTGGCCCGCTTATCGAGCGCGGGCGTGTTATCGGTGCGGGACGCCCTACTGTCCGAACTGCGTCGGCGTCGACGTGAGCCGCCCGTACTGTAGTCAGTGTCTTCACCTCTTCGTCGTCAAGGACGGTCTGTCCCCAGACCGGCGCCAGGCAAAGCTTCAACAGATCGTGCGCCACGAACACGTTCAGGTCCTCGTGACGACCGTCGTCGACCTGCTGATCCCCGGCGGCGGCTGGTGGCTCCGGACCGAGCGCCTGAGTAGCCTTCTGCGACTGATCGCATGGAGCGGCGCCTGGACGTTCTTCCTGGTCCCCTCGGTCCGCCCCGACTGGTTGATAGACGCCTCCCTCGTGCCGATCTTTATCTTAGCGGGCTGGGTAACCTTGTTAGGTATTTACGGTCTCAACCTGATATGGGTGTTAATCCATCGGTGAACCCATGGCCCTCCAGGGAAGTTTTCAGGACTTCGGTCTGCCGGACATCTTGCAACTCATCAGCATGCAACGGAAGACAGGCATCCTGACCGTCCGCTCGGACCACGAGACGGTCCGGATCGTCTTCTTCGAGGGGGCCATCATCGACGCCGATGCCGAGCCCCGTCGGATGGAGGACCGACTGGGGTACACGCTGGTCCGCACCGGCCGCCTGACCCAGGAGCAACTCCGTCGGGCCTTGGGCGTCCAACAGCAGACCCTCAAGAAACTGGGCCTGGTCCTGCTGGACTTGAAGTTCATCGACGAAAAGACCCTGAAAGAGGCCCTGGAAATCCAGATCACGCAGACCATCTTCCGGACCTTCCGGTGGAAGTCGGGGACCTACCACTTTGAGAACCGGGACGACATCCAGGTCGACTCTCGCCTCCATGTCGTCCTCTCGACCGACAACATCCTGATGGAAGGCGTCCAGATCATCGATGAGTGGCCGATTATCCAAAAGCGCATCCCCGACATGCAGATGGTCTTCCGACCCCGGATTCCCAAGGAAGCTGTCGAAATCCGAGAGGCGCCGACGGAGATCGATTTTCAGTTCGGACGCGGCGGGACCGAGCCGACCGTCCAGGCGGCCGAGGCCGTCACGATGACCCCGGAGGAGTTTCGGGTCTTCGCCCTGGTCGACGGCCGGAACACGGTCCAGGACATCATCGATCAGTCGCCCCTACCCGAGTTCACCGTCCTGAAGTATCTGTTCGACCTCTCCAACCGGGCGCTCATCGAGCCGGTCCGGCGGGTCAGTGAGCAAGCCGTCGTCGAGGTCGAAGAGGCCCCGGTGGCCCCGTCGCCGGAGGCGGCCGCCGGTCGGCTTGTGCCGACCGTCGTCCTCGGGGCTGTCGTGGTCCTGCTGGGCCTGTCGTGGCTCCGTCCGCTGTATCCGGCCGCCCCGATGGACCAGCCGATTTTGCGACAGCTTCGGGTCGCGAGCGCCCTGGACTTAGCCCAGACGATGGCCTTGAGCTTCTACATCATGCACGGCGCATGGCCCCGGACGGTCCAGGAAATGGTCCCCGACGGTCTGAGCTTCCAGTGGCTCCGGGATCCCCTGGGACGTCCCGTCCAAGTCGTCCAGCAGCCACCTCAGTTGACCCTGACCCGTCCAGACGGCCAGCCGGCCGAAGTCCTGACGCCCCCCTATGTCCTGGGCGCCGAGGCCATCAACCCCGTGGAGGGCATCCGGTTTATCGTCCCGACCGAGACACTCCCCTCGGGTCCGGCCCCGAGAACTTCTGAATGACGGTAAGGATGAGATATGGACCTCCGACGTTGGCTGACCGACACCCGCACCATCGCCATCCCGGGAAGCGTGGGCTTGCTTCTGTTCGGCGTTTGGCTGTTCTTCCACCATCGACCGCCCTATCCCGGCAACCCGGCGCCTGACCTCACCATTTACGGCCTCGACCGGGGCCTGGCTTACGAACTCCGGTCCTTCCGGGGCCGGTGGGTCCTCCTTAACTTCTGGACGACCTGGTGCCCGCCCTGTCGGGAAGAGTTCCCGGCCTTGGTCCGCCTATGGGAGCAGATGAGTGCCGACGGCCGCTGGGTCTTCCTGTGGGTCAACGTGGCCGAGCCCGACAATCAGGTCCGCCGCTTTCTCCAAGACGTGGCCCGAAGTCTCGAACGGCCCTTCGACACGTGGCCCGTCTTTCTGGACCCGACGGGGCAGGCCGGACCCCGATTCGGCGTGTGGGCGTTCCCGGAGACCTTCCTCATCGACCCCCGGGGTCGGATCGTCGAGCGCATCATCGGGCCCCAGGCGTGGGACCAGCCGAGCTGGCGCCAGCGCCTGCAGAGTCTGGCGGGGTCCCGATAGGCCCTGGCCTATGCTGACCCATCCGCCAACCCCCCAAGGGTCGAATGCCCGAAGCCTGGACGGAGGGTCGCTTATTTCATATATTGAATACGAAATTCCGTATGAAAGAGGAGCTCCATGCGGGAACGGCTTACTATCAGCATCGACGCCGACCTCTTTCAAATCGTGCGGGAAGAGGCCGGCCAACGGGGCGTGCCAGTCAGTCGCATCGTCGAGGAGGCCTTACGGACGTGGCGACGGGCCCGGACCCTCGCGGCCCTGACGGCTTACTACCAGGAGGCAACCCTCGGCCGGGAAGACGTAGAAGACTTCTTACAGTTGACGGCGGCCGTCTGGCCGGAGGCCGAGGGATGAAGATTCGCCGGGGAGACATCGTCTTAGTGGACTTCCCGTACGTCGATGAACCCGGCCGCTCGAAGGTCCGGCCGGCCGTTGTCGTCCAGAATGACGTGGGCAACCGTTTTAGCCCATATACCATCGTCATCGCCGTGACGTCTCAGGCGGCCGGTAAGGCCTATCCAATCCGGGTCGCCCTGCCCGCCGATGAGACGACGGGCCTGCGTCAGCCGTCTTTCGCGGACGCCGGTCTGGTCGCCACGATCGCAAAAGACCGTATTCAGAAAGTCATCGGCCGAGTGGCCGGGGAAGTCCTCCGCCAAATCGACCAAGCCTTGGCGATCAGCCTGGGCATGGAAGAATTCTAAACGACGACCCCCCCGGATCGGATCGTCGAGCGCATCATCGGGCCTCGGGCGTGGGACCAGCCGACCTGGCGCCAGCGCCTGCAGAGTCTGGCGGGGGTCCCGATAGGTCTTTTTCCCTTGCCGTGAGAGCTTGCGGATAGGACCGCATGAATGTCTTCATAGATTCAGGCTCCCGGCCGCCGAATACGGGCAATTGACCGCCTCGACGACGGGCCGGCCGTCCTCCGGAAAGGCGATCACGGACAGACTCCCGGGACTCAAAAACAGTCGAAACGAACGGTCGACCGGGACGTCCATCGCCCATAGCAGAAGGATCTTGATGGGCGCCAGGTGGGAAACGACGACCCAGAGGCCCCGATGACGGGGGTCCTGCAAGAGGCTCCAGAAGGGTTCGAGCCGGCGGGCGACGTCGGCCAGCGTCTCGCCGCCCGGTGGGCTGTACCGCCACGGGTCGGTCGCCCACTGCCGCCAGGTCTCCCGCTCGACGACGGGAATCTCTTCCCAGGAAGCGCCGTCCCAGCGGCCGAAGTCCATCTCGATGAGGGTTGAGCTCCACACAAGGGGGATCAGGTCAGGCCCCCGGAGGATCCGGGCACAGGTGACGGCTCGCGGGAGAGGGCTCGTCCAGAACATGGACACAGGCCAGTGACGCACGACGGCCCGCCACCGATGGAAGGTCCACTCCCCCTCCGGCGTCAGGGCCGCATCCCGACGGCCGCTGTAGCGCCGTTCCCGGTTATGCCACGTCTCCCCGTGGCGGAACAGACAGACCCGCAGACGGACGGATGCGAAGACCATCGTGCCTTGTTCACTTGTGTTTTCATGGCGGTGCAGGTCTCTGGCCTGCAGACCGACGCCCCGCCAGTCCATGGCGTCTCTGCGATGCATCGGCGGGGGGACGCTCAATCGGCCGTCGCCCGAACGCCGAGGGCGTTCACACCGATCCCCACGATCATCAGCGTCGCCGCCCAGTACACCCAGATGATGAAGACCAGGATGCTCGTCAGGGCTCCGTAGACGGTCTGGATGGGGACCCAACGGACGTACAGGGCCAGGACCTTACTGGCCAACCACCAGGCCACGGTCGTAAAGGCCGCCCCCGGGACCTGTTCCCGCCATCGGAACCGGGGTGCCGCCATCCCGTAGAGTAGAATCAGGCTGACCCAGTGCAAGATCAGGACGCCGGTCCACGAGACCAGCCGGCCGACGTAGTCGAGGTGGGAATTCAGGCCGGCCTCGGCCAGCAGGGGCAGGCGTTGGAAGCCCCGCAAGACCCACTCGGACACCGTATAGAACATCAGGGTCAGGAGTTGCCAGCCCGTGAAGACGACCATGATGCCCAGGGCCAGCAGGCGGCGCTTCCAGAAGTGACGCTCGTGGTAAGCATAAAAGTCGTCCGAAATCTCGATGATCGAGTGAAGGATATGACTCAACGCCCACAGGACGGCGACCGTGCCCAGGACCCAGTCGATCCACATCGGGGCCCCGATGAGGTTCAATTGGTAGACGAGCGTCCGGGCGACCTGATCGGGGAGCCACTGGGCCAGGAGTTGGAACACGATGGGGTCGGGCAAAAACCGGGCCAGAATCGTCAGGAACAAGGCCAGGGGGAACAGGGCCATGAAGGCAAACAACGTGATGGTCGCCGACCAGTGGTACGCCTTGAAGCGACCGTACAGATGAAACGCCTGACCGACCCGTCGAGTCCACCGACGGGCGAATCGAACGGCCCACTGAACCACGCGATGAGGCCCATTCCATGGACGCATCATCTTCACCTGCCGAGAGGCCAGCGTCGGAAGCGGCCGGGGTCAGAAGGCGGGCGTGACGAGGCGGACCGTGGCGTCCACGAGTCGGACCCGGACCGGCGTCGAACCGACCGCTTCACCGTCGACCTGGACGGGCGTGCACGCCGGGGTCGACTCGATGCGGAGGCCCTCCGAGACCTGCAGGGTCACGACGTCGGGGAGTCGGACGTGCCACCCCGGAATCGCTAAGAGGCAGTACTTAGTATAATTCCACCAACGGTTCTTTTGAAAGCCCACGGCCCACATCGGATGCCCGGCGAGCCACTGCGGCGGAATGATGCGAAAGAACCCCCCGTAGTTGGGGACCAGGGTCACGATGACCTGCGTGGCCTTCATCAGAAGGTCTTCCCCGTCGAGGGGGTAGACCCGAAGTTCGTAAGGACACGGACGCAAGGCCAACCGCAGGGCGTGCCACGCATAGGCCAGTCGGTTCCACCGAAGCTTCTGCTCGGGCGTCGTGACGGCCACGACCTCGCCGTCCAAGCCGACCCCGGCCATCAGGACAAAGTAGCGCCCGTTGGCCTGCCCGACGGGAATCGGCCGGGGCTTACCGTAAAAGACCCGGATGCAGGCCCCTTCCAGGCTTCCCCGGATACCGTACACCCGGGCCAGGATGTTGGACGTCCCGATCGGGAGGATGCCGATCGGGACCGTGTGACCCAGCCAGCCGTTGACGACCTCGTTGACCGTCCCGTCCCCGCCGGCCACGAGGAGCATGTCGATGGCCTCGGACCGCAGACGGCGGGCCAGCTCGGTCGCGTGACCCGGCCCCTGGGTCTCCAGCCATTCGGCCTGGATCCGCAGGTCCCGCAGGACGGTCTCCAACCGTTTTCGGACCTGGGGATAGACCATCCCCCGGCGCGCCTTCGGATTGATGATAATCGCTATATTTTGATACTCTGGCAAGATGGGAATCACCAAACCGCCTCCCGGCGACGTACGCCCCCCGGCGGGGGCAAGATACAAGATGCGGCATGCAGGACGCAAGATAGGAGTCGGTGGTCTCTCTGGTCCCACCACCCATCTTGCATCTTGCACCCCGCATCTTGCATCCTGTATCTTGCATGGTCGATTTCAGCTCTGTAACTTGAGGCCCGAGCATGTCATCTCGCGTCGAACCCGCGTATCGCTATCTGACGCCGGAGGTTTGCGCCCGTATCGAAGCCCTCCGGCCCCGGTACCCGGACCGGCGGGCCTTGCTCATGCCGGCCCTTTGGGCGATCCAGGAGGCTCACGGCTGGATTCCCCTGGAGGCCCAAACCGAGCTGGCGGCCTATCTGGAAATCCCCGCCGTCTGGGTCCACGAAGTCGTGTCCTTTTACAACATGTACCACGAGCGGCCCGTCGGACGCTATCTCATCTACGTGTGCGGCAACATCGCCTGTTCGCTCCGGGGCGCCCGGCGCCTGCTCCGGTATCTCCTGGACCGGCTCGGCGTGACCGAGCGGGCCGTGACGCCCGACGGCTTGTTCACCGTCGAGCGGGTCCAGTGCATCGGCGCCTGCGAGCTGGCACCGGTCGTTCAGGTCAACGGGGAATTCATCGGGCCCGTCGACGAAGCCCGGCTGGACGACCTCATCACCACATTACGGGCGAAGGCCCGGGAGGCCACGCCGTGAACGGTCCGTCCGAAGTCCGGTCTCTGATCGCTTCTTATTGGGAGGACCCGGCCGCCGCGTCCCTGGCGGGCTATCTCGCCCGGGGCGGCTACGAGGCGGCCCGCCAGGCCCTGACGGCGATGAAGCCGGAGGACGTCATCGAGGAGGTCAAGCGGGCGAATCTCCGGGGCCGAGGCGGGGCCGGCTTCCCGGCGGGTCTGAAGTGGAGTTTTGTGCCCCGGACGAGCCCGAAGCCCAAGTATCTGGTCGTGAATGCCGACGAGAGCGAGCCGGGGACCTTCAAGGACAAGTACATCATGCTTCGAAGCCCTCATCTGCTCATCGAGGGGGCCATCATCGCCGCTTACGCCATCGATGCCCGCGTGGCCTACATTTACGTCCGGGGCGAATACGACGTCTGTCGGCTTCGCCTGGAGGAGGCCCTGCGGGAGGCCTACGAGGCCGGATTCCTCGGCCGGGGCATCTTCGGGACGGCCTACGACCTGGACATCTACGTCCACAAGGGCGCCGGAGCCTACATCGCCGGTGAAGAGACGGGCCTCCTGGAGTCCCTGGAGGGCAAGCGGGCCTATCCCCGCATCAAGCCGCCCTTTCCGGCGACCGTCGGCCTCTTTCGATGTCCGACGGTCATCAACAACGTGGAGACGCTGGCCTACGTGCCCTTTATCATCCGTCACGGCGGGGCGTGGTTTGCGTCGCTCGGGACGGAGCGCAACGGGGGGTTCAAGCTGTACTGCGTCAGCGGCCACGTCCGGCGGCCCGGCGTCTATGAGCTTCCGATGGGCACGTCCCTGCGCACGATCATCGAAGACCACGCCGGCGGTGTCTGGCAGGACCGGCGCCTGAAGGCCGTCATTCCCGGGGGCTCGTCGGCGCCGGTCCTGCGGGCCGACGAAATCGACGTCCCGGCCGACTTTGACGCCCTGGCCAAGGCCGGCTCTATGCTCGGCTCGGCCGGCATCGTCGTGATGGACGAGATGACCTGCATGGTCCGGGCCCTGGAGGTCATCGCCGACTTTTACGCCGACGAGTCCTGCGGCCAGTGCACGCCCTGTCGGGAAGGGGCCCCCTGGCTCCTGGAGATGGTCCAGGACATCCTGCACGGTCGGGCCGACCCGTCGTACCCGGACCTCATGCTTCAGGTCGCCCAGAACATCCTGGGCCGCACGATCTGCGCCCTCGGCGACGCGGCGGCCCTGCCGGTCTTGAGTTTCGTCCGGAAATTCCGGTCCGAATTCGACTATCATATCGAGTACAAGCGGTGTGACGTAGAAGAACGGTACGGCGGGGTCTCGAACCCGGACTGAAATGGTCGGGGGTCCGGGGGGATCTCTCACGACCCCGCTCTATCGAGCGGGGTTTCTCACTGCCCATCGGCCCGAACGATAACGCATCTCCTGTCGTCACGGAGCCTGGGGATATGACGCGGCTGAACGGGAAGCGCATCCTGGTGACCGGCGGAGCCGGCTTCATCGGCTCCCATCTCGTCGAGCTCCTGCTCCGGACGTATCCGGACGTCGAGGTCGTCACCCTCGACAAGCTGACGTATGCCGGGACGCTGGACAACCTGCGGGCCGTGATGGACGACCCCCGGCACCGGTTTGTGCAGGGGGACGTCACCCGGCGGGCCGACGTGGAGGCCGTCTGGCCGGGCGTGCAGTGGGTCTTCCACCTGGCGGCCGAGACGCACGTCGACCGGTCTCTGTACGACCCGGCCCGTTTTTTGGAGACGGACGTGTGGGGGACCTTTGAGGTCCTGGAGGCGGCCCGGCGGCACGGCGTCGAGGGGTTCGTCCACATATCGACCGACGAGGTCTACGGGAGCGTCGACGAGGGGTTCGCCCACGAACAGGCCCCCTTAGAGCCGTCGAGTCCTTACTCGGCCAGTAAGGCGGCCGCCGACCGGCTGGCCCACGCTTACGCCGTGACCTATGGCCTCCCCGTCCTCATCGTCCGGCCCTGCAATGCATACGGTCCCCGCCAGTTTCCCGAGAAGCTCATCCCCTTCTTCATCGTCCGGGCTCTCCGGGACCAGCCCCTGCCCCTGTACGGCGACGGCCAAAACGTGCGAGACTGGCTGTACGTCGAGGACCTCTGCCAGGCGATCCGGGTCGTGGCCGAACGGGGGACGTTTGGGACCGTTTACAACGTCGGGGCCGGGAACCTCCTGCCGAACATCGAGGTCGCCCGTCGGATTCTGACCGTCTTGGGCAAGCCGGAATCCCTGATCCGGCGAGTCCCGGACCGGCCGGGCCACGACCGACGGTACGCGATGGACTGGGGCCGACTCCGCCGGCTCGGGTGGCGGCCTACGACGGACTTCGACCAGGGCCTGCGGAGGACCGTGGAATGGTACCGGGCTCATCCGGAGCGATGGCAGGTCCTGGAATCCGACGAGGCCTCCCGGCGCTTTTACGAACAGCACTATGGACCCCGATTGGGGCAGGCGTGATTTGAGAGACTGCGGACCCCAGACCTTAGACTTGCCGGGTCCCTCAGGACCGAGGCCATCCGGATCGACGTAGGCAGGTCTGGGGTCTGTAGTCCGCGGTCCCTCCCTGGGACCCCATTTCCCGTCGTGAGTCCATCCGATGCTCCCCTGGGGCGGTCACTGGCAAGGTGTTCGGCTTCCTTCAGGGGCCCGCGTGTGGGTCGTCGGCGCCACGGGTCAGGTCGGCCAAGCGTGCCTGCGCGTGTTGACCCGTTGGTTTGACGTTCGGGGCTTTGCTCACGCCGAGTGGGACATTACCTTACCCGAGTCCGTCCAGCGGTGGCTGTTGGACACGGCCCCCCAGGAGCGGCCCCGGTGCCTCATCAACTGTGCGGCCATGACGAACGTCGACCAATGCGAAGACGTGCCCGACCGGGCGATGGTCGTCAACGCCCACGGCCCGGGTCTCCTGGCCCATGCCTGTGAGCGGACAGGCCTCCTGCTGGTTCACCTCAGTACAGATTACGTATTTGACGGGGCACGGCCGACGCCTTACGAAGAGGCCGACCCGCCTCGGCCCATCAACGCCTACGGCCGGTCCAAGCTGGACGGGGAGCGGCGGGTCGCCGAACATATGCCCTCCGGGCGATTCCTGATCGTGCGGACGAGCTGGGTCTTCAGCCCGTACCGGCCGAACTTCGTCACGTGGGTCCTCGATCGGGCGCGAGCGGGTTTACCCGTCCGGGTCGTCACCGACCAGGTCAGCGTCCCGACCTGGGCCGACGACTTGGCCGAGGCCATCGGGCATCTCCTCTTGAACGGCGTGCGGGGCTGGGTCCACTTTCGCAACGAGGGCGCCTGCAGTCGCTACGAGCAGGCCGAGTGGATCCTCCGGGCGCATGGCCTTCCGACGGCCCTCCTGGAAGCCCGGACGATGGCCGAGATGGGATGGCGGGCCCGACGACCGGCTTATTCCGTCCTGTCCGTGGCCCGGTACCAGGCCCAGACCGGCTTGACACCCAGGGACTGGCGGACTATTTTGCCAAGGGACTGATGGGGAATGACATATTCAGAGCCGCTCGGTGCGTGAGAATGGTGTCGGGCCGGCTTTTTCCACGGCCCGGGGCGCACGGCTTTTCTTCAAAGTGACGAAGTGACGAGCCATGCGGGTTTCCACGGGCCGAACAGCTCTGGAGACCGCTTCCATGCTTGGGAGCCGGGCCTCGGGACCCCATTCGATGAGGACACCGCATGTTTGAGCAGTTGACGGCTCGATTCCAAGAGGTCTTCTACCGCTGGCGCCAGCGGGGTCGGCTGACCGAAAAGGACGTCGACGAGGGTTTGCAAGAGATCCGGCGGGCCTTGCTGGAGGCCGACGTCCACTTTAAGGTCATCAAGACCTTCGTCGAGGAAGTCCGTCAGCGGGCCCTGGCCCAGCCGGAAATCCTCCAGAGCCTGACGCCGGAACAGTACCTCATCAAGATCGTCCGGGACACGCTCGTCGACATCCTCGGCCGGGAGGCGCGACCCCTTGAGTTCAGCCGCACGCCGCCGACGGTGATTCTCCTCCTGGGCCTACAAGGCTCGGGCAAGACGACGACGGCGGCCAAGCTGGCCAAGTGGGTCAAGGAGCGGGGCTACAATCCCGTGATGGTCTCGACGGACGTCCGCCGGCCGGCGGCCATCCAGCAGTTGAAGGTCCTGGGAGAAAAGGTCCCCTGCGACGTCCTGGAGTACCCGCTCCCGAATCGGCCCGAGGCCATCGCCGAAGACGCCCTCCGGCAGGCCAAGCTCCGGGGCTACTCGGTCCTCATCGTGGACACGGCCGGCCGACTCCACGTGGACCCCGACCTGATGGCCGAGATGGTCCGCATCCGGGACGTCCTGCGACCCCATGAGGTCCTCTACGTCGCCGACGCTATGACGGGCCAGGATGCCGTCCGAAGCGCCCTGGCCTTCTTTAAGGCCGTCGACTTTACCGGCGTCGTCCTGACGAAGATGGACGGGGACGCCCGGGGTGGGGCGGCCCTGTCGATCGTCCAAGTGACTCAACGGCCGATCCTGTTCGTCGGCGTCGGTGAAAAGCTCGACGGCCTGGAGGTCTTCCACCCCGACCGGATGGCCCAGCGGATCCTGGGCATGGGCGACGTGCTATCCTTGATCGAGAAGGCCGAAAAGGCCGTCCGGCGGGAAGAGGCCGTCGAACTCCAGAAGAAGATCCTGAAGGATGAGATCACTTTCGAGGACCTCTTGGCGCAAATCCGTATGATCCGTCGGATGGGCTCGATTCGGCAGTTGGCCAGCCTGATTCCCGGCCTTCCGACGGGGGCCATGGATGAAATGGACGAGGACGAGCTCCGTCGTCTGGAGGCCGTCATCCTTTCCATGACCCCCCAAGAGCGGCGGTATCCCCGCATCCTCAACGCCAGTCGGAAGCGCCGGATCGCCCGGGGGAGCGGCACGACCGTCCAGGACGTCAACGAGGCGATCCGCTTCTTGCAAGAGCTTCAGACGATGGCCCATCATATCCGGAAGACGCCATGGGGGAAGATGCTGAAGCGATTCATCTCGTGACATAATCGTGAACAGAGCCCTTCAGTCCGCGGGAATCCCGATCCGATCGGCCTTTCCGACCCTTCGAGAAATCGGCGTCGAGTGCTGGGTGTTCGGTGTTGGGTTCTGGAAGAAGGACCTAACACCTAACAGAGCCGTTCGGTTAGTGAAAACTCGCATGGATTCGGCTTTTTCGACCCTTCGGGAGGGACGGTTTTTCAAGCTTTGGCAGATAGGCAGTTCGGCAGATGGGCAGATGGTCCCAAAAGCCCTGGGGCCGATCCTTGCCCACCCGGCTTCTATCTGCCTATCTGCCGACCTGCCCATCGGCCGGATGCTTGAAAAATCGTGCTTCCCGGGCGTTGGGAAAGGTTGTTCCGACGCCATTCTCACGAACCGAACGGCTCTGTTACTCTATCATGCCTTCACTCTTGTTCTTTGAAATCTGTCGAGGCGCCGGGGCCCGAGGATAGTCTCGGGCTACCCGCATCGTTCGACCGGGCCCCGACGGTCATGACCCCCTGCGTGGGGGTACCAGGGCCTGGAAGACCGGGGGCCGTCCCTCCGGACTACCGACCCGCCCATCGCCCTGTTCCCCATGGACGTTTGACTTTTCGGGGGGATTTGATTAACAGAATATGCCCTCTTTACGGGGCCAAGCTCTATCCCAAGGAGGTGTCTATGCGACTGGACAGCCTGCACATCGAAGGACAGGCCCCGCTCTGGTGGCTGGGCCTGATGGAGGCCGAAAAGGCCTGGGACCGCTATTCCATGATGGCGCGCAAGACCGACGAGGATGAGGAAGAAGAGGAAGAAGAGTGGGAAGAGGAAGAGTGGGAAGAGGAAGAGGAGTGGGACGAGGAGGACTGGGAGGAGGAAGAGGACTGGGAGGAGGAAGAAGACTGGGAAGACGAAGACTGGGAAGACGAAGAAGAATGGGAGGAGGAAGAAGACTGGGAAGAGGAAGAAGAATAGCCGACGACGGTTCTGAGGCGCGCCCCATGCGAATCACGCCGGCCACACAGTTGACCCTCCTCCGCATGGTGGCGCTTCCTTTCCTTATTATTTTATTCATCTATCATCGAGTCCGATGGGCCTTTTGGGTCTTCGCCCTGGCGTCGGTCACCGACTTCTTTGACGGCCTCATCGCCCGCCGCTTCCGTCAGCAGACGCCCCTGGGCGCCGTGCTGGACCCCCTGGCCGACAAACTCCTCCTGAACACTTGCTTTATCCTGATGACTTCTAAGACCGAAGACCTCGCGGTCTCGGTCCCGGCCTGGCTGACGGTCGTCGTCTTGTCGCGGGACTGCCTGATCCTCCTGAGCGCCCTCTTGATGGCCGTGTTTGTTCACGTCCGCGTCTTTCGGCCCACCCTCTTGGGGAAGGCGACGGCGGCCGCCCAGGCCATCACCGTGTTTTTGACCCTGGGCCTGAACGCCTTTCGGGTTCCGGCGCCCTGGGTCCGGTGGGTCTTCTACGGGACCTTTAGCCTGACTGTCCTTTCGGGGCTTCAATACGCCTGGAGGAGCATCCGATGGCTGAACGAGGGTCCGGCGGCGGGATCGGTCGGTCGGCCTTCCGATGGGGCCTGATCGTCGCCCTGCTTCTGGCGCTGGGGGGATTTCTTTACTTGATTCGGACCACGGTCTTTCTCTTCTTGTTGGCCTTTCTGATCGCCTATCTCCTGGACCCCATCGTGGACCGTCTGGAGGCCTGGCGGGTCCCCCGGACGCTGGGGGTCCTTTTGGTATCGACGGTCCTGATCGGGCTCCTGGTCACCGTCGTCTGGATCATCATCCCGGAGGTCCGATATCAGGTCCAGGTCTTCTCTCAGCGGGTGCCCCAGTGGGCGGAACGACTCTACGTCTGGGCCCAACCGATCTTGGAGAAGCTTCACATCTCCCTGGATGCCCAGAGCATCGAGGCATACGCCCAGAAGATCCTGAAGTGGGTTCAGGCGAATCTCCCACGGCTTCGGGAACCCATCCAGCGGGTCTTGCAGGGGATGTTCACGGGCGTGGCCGGCTTCATCGTCGGCGTCTACCAATTTATCATGGTCCCGGTCATGGCGTTTTACATCTTACGGGATTACAACAAGATCGGGCCTCGATTTTACAGCATCCTCCCGCCGGCCTGGCGGCCGGCCGCCCGGGAGTGGCTTCGGGCGATCGACCAGGCCGTGGGCGGCTTCCTGCGGGGGCAGTTCCTGATCGCCCTGTTTCTGGCCGTCTACTATGCCATCGGCCTTACCCTGCTACGGGTCCCCCTTGGTTTCTTGCTGGGCATTCTCAGCGGGCTGGCTAACATCGTGCCCTACATGAGTCTGGTCGTGGGGATGATTCCGGCGGCCCTGCTGGCCTTCCTGGACCATCCCAGCCTTTGGCGGGTCCTTTGGGTCCTGGCCCTCTTCGAGTCCGGCCAGCTCATCGAAGGTCTTATCCTGGGGCCCCGGGTCATGGGCCGCCAGACGGGCCTCCACCCGGTCACGGTGATCTTGGCCATCCTGATCGGAGGGACGCTGATGGGCCTTTGGGGGGTCTTTTTAGCCGTCCCGGCGGCGGCCCTGCTGAAGGCGGTCTTTCAGCGCTGGATGGCCCTCCAACAGGCTCGCTGGCAACCCACAGAGGCCGATGGGTCGGCCGAGGGTCGGTCTCAGCTCGAATAATAGGCCGCCTCGTGCAGGCCGGTCTCCGAGCCGGCGGGCTGAAGGGTACCCGTCGACCGCAGGGCGTCCTCGATGGCCCGAAGTTCCCGCATCAACTGGGCAAATAGCGGAAAACTGAGACTCTGCTGACCGTCACAGAGGGCCTTCTCCGGATGAGGATGGACCTCGACCATGACGCCTTGCGCGCCGGCGACGAGCGCCGCCCGGGCCATCGGCAGGACGTACTCCCGGTGGCCCGTGGCGTGGGATGGGTCGACGATGACCGGCAGGTGGGAGAGCCTGCGCACGACGGGGACCGCCGAGAGGTCCAGGGTATTCCGCGTGGCGTTCTCATACGTGCGGATGCCCCGCTCACAGAGGATCACCTGGGGGTTGCCCTCGACGACGATATACTCGGCCGCCAGGAGCCATTCCTCGATAGTCGCCGCCATCCCCCGCTTCAGGAGCACGGGCTTTTGGACCTGGCCGAGGGCCTTCAGGAGGGCAAAGTTTTGCATGTTCCGGGTCCCGACCTGCAGGATGTCGGCATACTCGGCGACGACCTCCACGTCCCGCTCAGAGAGGACTTCCGTGATGACCGGCAGACCTGTCACGGCCCGGGCCTCGGCCAATAGCTCGAGGCCCCGGACGCCCAAGCCCTGGAAGGAGTAGGGAGACGTGCGGGGCTTAAACGCCCCGCCCCGGAGAATATGCGCGCCCTGCTCCTTCACAAACAGGGCCGTCTCCAGAAGCTGTTCCCGACTTTCCACGGCGCAGGGGCCGGCCATCACGACGAACGGCCCGCCCCCGAGCGTCACGTCGCCCACAGGAATCGTCGTGTCCTGGGGCTTCCACACCCGCCCGACCAGCTTGTAGGGCGTAGAAATCCGGATGACCCGCTCGACCTCGTCCATGCCCTGGACGAGCTCGGCGTTTAGCAAAACGTTCCGGCCCAGGACCCCGACGACCGTGTACTCATGCCCACGACTGACATGGACCTCGTAGCCCTGCGCCCGGATGAAGTCGATCACCCGACGGATCGCCGCCTCCGAGGCGTCCTTCTTCATGACGATAATCATGGTCGGCCTCCCTGACGAGCTTCGTGAAGAATGGCGAGTAGCGAACGGCGAATGGCGAGTAGCGAATGGTGAGTGATAACTGTTACTGCTCGCTACTCGCTATTCGCTGTTCGGCGCCTCGGTGGTACACAAATACCGTACTGCATCGGGGAGACCGGACGTCCGAATCGCGGATAAAACTCGAAGGTCGAAAAGCGAGTGTCCGACCGGAAGTTGAAATCGAGAGGGACCCAAACGTAGGGTGAGGTCAATGAGTGTGTGGCGTTCTCCCCTATCCCCGAGGGGAGAACCAATACCAGCTATACCAATAATAGGAGGGCACAAAGGGCGAGAAGGACGGCCCGACAGGAAAAGCCGGCATGAGCCCGCGGACCTCACGCCCGACCGGCATCACACGACCCGCCGAGCCACGCATGACTTCACTCCTGCCCAGCCTTTTCGTCACTCCCACTCAGTAGGCCTTCATTATAAAGCCTCCCACGGGGGATGTCAAGCGCGCGGCTTGCTGGCCGATTATCAGAGCCGCTCGGTTCGTGAGAATGGCGTCAGAACAACCTTTCCCAACGCCCGGGAAACGCGATGTTTCAAAGTGATGAAGTGACGGAGTGACGAGTAACGAAGTGACGGGCCAGGGTGATGGATGGTTCATAGCCCCTATGGGCTCATAGCCCATGCGGCTATGAGCCATGAGCCAATCAGGCCGAATCCATGCGGGTTTTCACGAACCGAACGGCTCGGATAAGCAGGTAGGGAGACGAGGATCTATTCGCCATTCGCCACTCGCCATTCGCTATTCGCCATTCGCCACTCGCCATTCGCCATTCGCCCTACCACGGCCCTTGAATTGCGCCCTGAGGGGGCTATCTTTGGAAGAGGTCGGAGGCGAATCGACGATGGCCGAGCGAGTTTTGGTCGCCATGAGCGGCGGCGTCGACAGTTCCGTGACGGCCGCCCTGCTTCGGGACATGGGTTATGACGTCGTGGGCGTCACGATGCAGTTGTGGGATCATCGCGCCCAGGCACCGGCCCGGGCGGGCCGTTGCTGTTCGGTCGAGGACACCTACGACGCCCGGCGGGTCGCCGCCCGGCTGGGGATTCGGCACTACGTCCTGAACCTGGAGGAGGCGTTCCGGGAGCACATCGTCGAGCCCTTCGTGCGGTCCTATCTCGAAGGTCGGACGCCCGTCCCCTGCGTGCAGTGCAACAGCGTCCTGAAGTTCGACGCCCTCGTCCGGAAGGCCGACACCCTGGACTGCTCGTTTGTCGCTACGGGCCACTACGTGCGCCTCGTCCAGGACCCCCGGACCCGTCGGTACGTCCTCCTGAAGGCCCGGGACCTCCAGAAGGACCAGTCCTATTTCCTGTTCCGCCTCACGCAGGACCAGCTCCGGCGGGCCCTCTTCCCCCTGGGTGAGCTCCTGAAGTCCGAGGTCCGGGCCATCGCCCGGCGGCTCGGTCTCGTCACGGCCGACAAGCCGGACAGCCAGCAGTTGTGCTTCATCCCGGACGGGGACGTCCGAGCCTTCTTCCACCGGACGTTAGGGCCTGAAGCCGTCCGGCCGGGTCCCGTCGTGACGACCGAGGGCCGGGTCGTGGGCCAGCATCCCGGCGTCCACTTCTTCACGGTCGGTCAGCGGCGGGGTCTGGGCCTGGCCCTGGGCCAGCCCGTCTATGTCGTGGACCTCGTCCCGGAGACGCAGACGGTCGTCGTCGGTCCGGAGGCGGCCCTGTACCATGACGCCATGCGGGTCGAGGACCTGAACTGGGTGTCCGTCCCGCCGCCGGCGGGGCCTCTACGGGTCCTGGCCCGCATCCGGTACCGCCATGAGGACGCCCCGGCGGTCGTCCATCCGAGCCCGGACGGTCAGAACGCCTTCGTCGTCTTTGACGAGCCCCAGCGGGCCATCACGCCGGGCCAGGCCGCCGTATTCTACGACGCCGAGGGCCGTCTCCTCGGGGGCGGCTGGATCAGGGAGGCCCTGGACTCTACTGGGGACCATAGACCGTGGACCATGGACCATGGACTTAAGGTCCCCAACAAAGCCCCTCTGCCCTTCGCTCTTTGCCCTGCGGGCTCGGCGGGGGACGCAGTCTCCCGAGACGAGGGGACCCCGTCGCCCAGACAAGTCCATGGTCCGTGGTCTATGGTCCGTGGTCCATGGTCTACAGTCCATGGTCCACGGCCTATGGCCTTCACTGGGGTGGATTTTCGGTGGGGCCCCGGTGTTTGCGGATGTAGGCCAGCCATCGGCGGATGCGGCGTTCCATCCCCCGGGCCGTCGGGTGATAGAAGCGGGTCCCCTGAAGCGCCGCCGGGAGACACTCCATCGGGGCCACGCCGGCCTCCACGTCGTGGGCGTACTGGTAGCCTTCTCCGTAGCCCCACTCCTCCATGAAGGACGTCACGGGGTTGCATAGATGGAGGGGGACCGGCTCGCCGGCCGTCGCCTCGGCCGTCGCCAGGGCCTCCTGGAAGGCCGTATACACGCGATTGCTCTTGGGCGCCGTCGCCAGAAAGACCGTCACCCACGCCAGGACGAGCTCCCCCTCGGGAGACCCGATCTGCTCGAAGGCCCGGAGGGCATCGACGGCCATCCCGAGCGCCCGGGGCTCGGTCAGGCCGATGTCCTCGACGGCGGCCCGGATGAGCCGACGGGCGATATACCGGGGGTCGGCCCCGCCCAGGACGAGGCGGGCCAGCCAGTAGAGGGCCGCATCGGGGTCGCTGTTGCGAATGCTCTTGTGGAGCGCCGAGATGAGGTTGTAGAACATCTCGCCGCCCCGGTCCATGACGGGGAGGATCGTCTCGGCCCACCGCTGGACGACGGACCGGTCGACAGCCGGAAGGCTCCGGGCGCGGACGTCTTGGCCGACGGCCTCGACGAGCTGGATCAGCCGCCGGGCGTCCCCGGCCGCCCACGTCAGGGCCGCCTCGAGGGCATCCGTCTCCCAGGGGACGCTCCGGAGGCCCAGGAACGTCCAGGCCCGCTGAAATAGCTGACGGAGCTCCTCCGACGACAGGGGCTGGAGGCGAAAGACGTACAGGCGGGACAGGAGCGGCGGGATCAGGGCGATAGAGGGGTTCTCCGTCGTGATCCCGATCAAGACGACGACGCCCCGTTCGACCCAGGGAAGCCACAACGCTTGCTGGGCCCGATTCAAGCGGTGGACCTCATCGACGACGATGACGAGGGGGATCCGCCGGCTCCGGAAGAGGTCCTGGGCCCGACGGAAGAGCTTCCGGAGCTGGGGCGTCGTCAGGTGGACGGCCGTCGTCCATACGGTCGGCCCGGCCCAGGCCCGGGCCATCATGGCCGCCAGCGTCGTCTTCCCCGTACCGGGGGGACCCCACAGGACGCAGGCGACGGCCCGGCGTTCCTGCAGGAGCTGACGGATCGGACCGCCCGCCCCCATCAGGTGGGTTTGACCCACGAACTCGTCGGGCGTACGGGGCCGGAGGCGTTCGGCCAGGGGGACGACCCCTGAAGAAGGGGTCGGGGGCCCCGTCTCGGCGGTGTCCTCCGCGGGGGCCGGCCGCCCATCTCCCAGGAGGCCGGGCTGGCGAGGATGGACCGGGCGCTTGCGAGCCGTCATCGACGTGCCTTCCAGGGTTCTCGATCCAATGTAGGCCAATGAGGTACGGGTTACAAGCTTATCCGAGCTGTTCGGGAGGTGAGAAGGGCGATGGAGAGCGGAAAGGGCACCTCCACGAAAGCATGATGTTTCAAGCATTCGGCAGGTGGGTAGTTGGCAGTGGGCAGGTCGGCAGATAGGCAGGTCGGGCCTGTTGCAAAACGCACCGCTGAGGCGCAGAGCACGCAGAGGCCGAGGGTGTTTCCTTCGATTTTTCTCGGCGCTCTCGGCATCTCAGCGGTGGAATGGAGGTTTGGAAATACGCTATCGGGAGGCCCGCCGGGGCGGGGATGCGGCCTGGAGGCCGGCCCCGGCAGTCGGCGACAGGAGGCGGCGAAGGGTCGGGAAAACTTGTAGGGACTCGGGACGATGGATGCCCCCTTGCCTTCCATCAGGGCCGTTCGGTTCGTGAAAACCCGCATGGATTCGGCTTTTTCGACCCTTCGGGAAGGACGTTTTTCAAGCCAAGGGCCATTCGGGAGTTCGGGAATCCGGGAGTAAGGCCGTAGCTCGTCTCTTCCCCGACGGTCGGGCGGCCGGATGGCCGCGACCCCACTCTTGCGAGCGGGGCTGGGATAAAAACGGCCCATCGGCCGGCCTGGTTGCTCGTCACTCCGGCGCTTGGAAAAATCGTATTTCCCAGGAGATGGGAAGGGCTGTTCCGACGCCATTCTCACGAACCGAATGGTTCTGCTACGCCGGCCGCCGAACGGTCTTCCCGAAGGGCCGAATGCCCGAATTCCCGGATCCCCGAATCCCTACGCCCGTCCCTGGGGCGGCAGGGCCCAGAGCGCCAGATGCCGACGGGCCGTGACGAAGGCGATGGCGACGGCCGGGAGGACCGGCAGGAGGTGAGACAGCCCGATGTGCCATACGTCGGGATGGCCGCAACAGAGCTGGGCGACGGTCGTGGCCAAAAAGGCCAGACCCCCGACGAAGCCCACGCGGGTCCATACGGTCGGCCGAAGGACCCCGACAAAATGCCGGAAGGCGATCCCCGCCGAGAGGCCCGTCAGCAGGACCGTCACCCCCAGACACTCCCAGAAGCACAGCCAGTAGTTCGGCGTTCGGAAGACATGGACATGCGCTGGAGCCATCCCCAACGTCAGGACGGGGGTCAGGGAAAACGCGATGGGCACGTACCGTCGGAGCCAGGCTTCTGACCGCTGATAGGGCCCCTGGGTCCATAAGACGGTCGTGATGCCCACGGCGGCCGGCAATAGGATGGAGATGAACACCGGGAGGCCCGACTCCGACAAGTCCGCCCGAGGCCCCATCCATAGAACGGCCACGGTGAAACCGGCGAGCCACGTCCCGAAGACCGCCAGGGTCATCTGACGCCGGGCCCGCCGTTCCCGACGAAGGTCTTCGACGATTCGAGGCAGGGCCCGCATCAGGCACCTCCACCGAAGATTTTTCGGAGCTTCCGAATCAGCCGGTGCTTCCGAACCCGGAGCGCACCGGCCGAGATGTTCTGCCGACGGGCGATCTCCTGGATCGAGTACCGATAGTAAAAGTGCTCGACGATGAACTTCCGGTCGGCCTCGGGTAGTTGACGTAGGAGCTCATCCCACTCATAGTGCTCCTGGCCGAGGTCCAGGTCCGCGGGCAGGGTGTCCATCTCGACGTCGACGGCGTAAGAGCCGGACCTTCGCCGTAAGAAGTCGACCAGCAGATGTTCCAGGATCGTCCGCATGTAGGGGAGAATCGGGCGGTCCGTGTCCAGGAGGTACCGATGGGCGTGGAGTCGCAGGAAGAACTCTTGGATCAAGTCGTCGACCTCGTCGCCGGGGATCCGTTGGCTGATCCAGCCCCGCAGGATGGGGTACACACGGGCGTAGAATTCGGCAAAGGCCGCCTCGTCTCCCTGGACGTATCGGACAAATAAGTGCTGGAGGTGCCGCAGGTCCATGCTCTCGGTCCGCCGAAGACGTCGGCCCCTTCGGGCGACCGTCCATGACCATGGTCCCGAGGGGCAGGGCTCGGCTTCGGCACCTTGATTGTACAACGGCTCGGGATAAGACTCGACCGGGCGCACGGACTTGGCCTTTGCCATCGTCGGCAGACCGCCTGAGGCTTTCCCAGCAGGATACGCAGGTTCGGGCCCGGGCGTTACACTACGGGGTGCAGGATGCAGGAGGGATCCAGGTTCTCAGGCGTCGGTCCCGGGGAAAGTGGGATAGGCGCCCGAGTTTTCCCGCTTCCCCAAACTCTGGGATCCGGCACCCGGGACCTGGGGACTGGGTCTTGAAATGGACATGCGGTGGTCCGGGCGTTTACGGAAAGCCGTCTTTTTGGAACGGAAGTCCCGGTTTCACGGTCGGGTCCGGGACGGCCGGCGGGTCCGGACCGTCCACATCCCGAATTCGGGTCGGCTCCGGGAGCTTCTCTTTCCGGGCAATCAGGTCGGCTATCGACCCCGTCGGGCCGACCCCGGTCGTCGGACGCAGGGCACGCTCCTACTGGCCCGGACGCCCAGCGGCGGGTGGGCCAGCATCGATGCCCGTCTGCCGCCTCGGCTCCTCCTGGAATATCTCCAGCGGCATCGGGCCTCGCTCTGGGGCCGCCTCCGGGCCTGGCGGCTGGAGCCGCCCATTCCCCTGGGGGACCATCGAGGTCGGCTCGACCTGTGGGTCGAGACCGACGGTGGCGTTTGGTGGGTCGAGACCAAGTCGGTCACGCTCGTCCGGGACGGCGTCGGCTACTTTCCGGACGCCGTGACGGTCCGGGGCCGCCATCACGTGGAGGCTCTGACGGCCATGCACCGGGCCGGGTACCCGGTCGCCCTGGTCTTTGTCGTCCAGCGGTCGGACGCCCGGGCGGCCGCCGTCGACGGGCAGACGGACCCGGCGTTGTACGAGGCCGTGCGGTCGGCCCGAGCGGCCGGCGTGCCCGTGCGGGCCTTTGCCTGTCGGGTCACCTGGCGGTCGATCCGCATCGACCGGGAAATTCCCTTTGGCGGGTAGGCCGGTCGTCCAAGCCCCGCTCGCCCGAGCGGGGTCCGGGGCCATGCGGGAGTTCGGCCGTTCGGGAGGGCCGCTCGGCGGCCGACGTAGAAGGCAAGGGGGCATCCATCGTCCCGAGTCCCTACAAGTTTTCCCGACCCTTCGCCGCCTCCTGTCGCCGACTGCCGGGGCCGGCCTCCAGGCCGCATCCCCGCCCCGGCGGGCCTCCCGATAGCGTATTTCCAAACCTCCATTCCACCGCTGAGATGCCGAGAGCGCCGAGAAAAATCGAAGGAAACACCCTCGGCCTCTGCGTGCTCTGCGCCTCAGCGGTGCGTTTTGCAACAGGCCCGACCTGCCTATCTGCCGACCTGCCGACCTGCCGAACTCCCGGACTCCCGGACAGCCGGATCGCCCCGGACCCCGCTCTAACGAGCGGGGCTGGGATGAAAAGGGTCGAACGGCCGAACTCCCGACCTGCCGACTGCCGACCTGCCCGACTGCCGAATTCCCGAATTCCCGAACTCCCGAATCCTTGACACGCCGCAAGGGGCTTCGTATATTTGATACAGAGCCACTGTCCGGCGGGCCCGTAGTTCAGGTGGTTAGAACGCAGGCCTGTCGAGCCTGAGGTCGCGAGTTCGAGTCTCGTCGGGCCCGCCATATGCGATCCTCCCTCCTTCGTGACCCCCGACCCTGACGGTGGGCGGCCATGGTCTTACTCGGGGCGGCCCTGCTCGTCCTGGCCTTGAGCTGGCTTCAGTACCTGTATGTGCGACTACCGCGACCGCTCTACGTCTGGTCGGCCGGCTTCCTCATCGCCGGGATCGTCGTCCACATCCTGGGTCTGTGGGGGTACTGGGTCGAGACGCTCGGCGTCCTGGCCTGGAGCGTCGCCGTCCAGTGGCTCTTTTACTGGCTCTTCTTCCGGCGCTTCCCGGCCGACGAGAAGTAGGCGATGGGATGGGTCGGGGAAGCGCCCGTACGGGTGGACCTGGCCGGCGGTACGCTGGACATCTGGCCCCTCTATGCCATCTTCTCCGATAGCCTGACGGTCAACGTCGCCATCGACCGCTACCAACGGGTGACGACCGAGCCGTCGCCCCGGTGGGTCCTGGAAAGCGAGTCGGACCTCCCGACGTGGACGGCCGAGACGCTGGCGGCCGAGCCGCCCGAGGCATGGAAGCTGGTCTGGAGGGTCGTCCGCACCGTTGCGCCCCCGCATCCCTTGCGGATTCGTATCGTCTCCGAGGTCCCGCCCGGGTCGGGCCTCGGGGGGTCATCGGCCCTGACGGTCGCCCTCCTGGGGACGCTGGCCCGTTGGAAGGGCACGACCGTGCCCCGCCCCTCGCTCGTCCGGCAGGCCTACTTCCTGGAGACCCAGAGCATCCAGGTCCCGACGGGCCTGCAGGACCACTTGGCGGCGGCCTATGGGGGCCTCCACGCCTGGCGGTGGACGTGGCAAGGCTGGGATCGGTATTCCCTGGCCCCGGCCCGGGACTGGGTCCTGGCCCGACTGCTTCTCGTGTATGTCGGGGAGAGCCGATTTTCCGGCCGGAACAACTGGGAAGTGTTCCAGCGTTTAATCGAAGGAGACGCTCCGACCCGACGGGCGATGGAAGCCATCCGGCAGGCCGCCCAGGCCCTCGTCGAGGCCATCGAACGCCGGGACGACGGGGCCTGCGCCCGAGCCATCCGGCAGGAGATGGACGCCCGGGGAAGCCTCCACCCGGCTATCGTCACGCCGGCCGTAGCCGACGTCCTGGCCTGGCGGGACCCGGCCATCGGGGCGGCCAAGGTCTGTGGGGCCGGCGGCGGGGGTTGCATCGTCCTGTGGGTCGACCCCGAGGCCCGGCCCCGACTGGAGGCGGAGGCCCAGGCCCGGGGCTGGACGGCCTGGCACCCCCGGACATCAGGACATCCTTTCCGGGTAATGTTTTTCCCCACCTTTTCCGGCCCTACTGTAAGCACCTCTCGATGAACTTGCATTCTGGCCCGGGCGCCCTATAATTATGGGAGAAAACTCAGTATCAAGGAGGGGCACATGCCTCGGCAAAAGACACTCCGTCAAAAGGAGATCCTCCGGATTATCGAGGAAAAGCCGATCTCGACCCAAGAGGAGCTCGTGGCCGAACTGCAAAAGCGCGGCTTCCGCGCTTCGCAGGCGACCCTCTCGAAGGACATTCGAGAGTTGGGCCTCGTGAAGGTCCCGACGGCCGACGGGGGCTATCGGTATACCGCCGAGTTTCGAAGCCAAATCGAAACGCCACGCGCGGTCCTCATTCGCCGGTTTCATGAATGTGTGACCGACTTTGAGTTGGCCAGCGCGTTCGTCGTCGTCCGGACGACTCCCGGCTATGCGCCCAGCATCGCTTACGAGATCGACCGCTCGAACTGGGAAGAGGTCACGGGGACGATCGCCGGAGACGACACGATCTTCATCGCCTGCCCGTCTCTGAAGGAGGCGCGGGCCCTGGAGAAGCGGCTCCAGGAGTTGATGCAGTCCCTGCCCTCCGCTTCGGGACAGCAGGCCGCATGACCGGAGATTTCCCTGACGTAGGGGCGACCCGCCAGGTCGCCCCTCCACGCCCGTTCGGCGGGGGAGCACCGCTGGTTGGCCTGGGTGAGTTCCCTTCTCTTAAAAGCGCAGGACCAGGCTCCCCTGGACCCACCAGGGGTCTAAGGGAATGGAGTCTGTCTTCGCTTCAAAGGCGAGGCCCGTCACGCGGTCGGCGACTTGGATCCGCAGTTTCGTACGCAGAAGGGCCTTCCGACCCCAGGCCCAAAAAGATATGCGGTCGGAGATCCGGTAGTCCAGGCCGACACCGCCCCACACGCCGGGCGTCGCTTGCGGGTTCGATGCGCGGATGTCCACGCCGACCGCCGCGAAGGCCGCCGGGTCTCGGATGGAAAAGGCCGAGGCCTGGTAGAGGCCGCCGGCCATCAAAAGGGGGGACCAATTACCGCCCAAGGGCCGGAAGACGAACCCTGCCGTGACCATCTGGATGCGGAAGGTCCCCTCCCCCAAGGGGCTCCCGGCGTGACTCGAAAAGGGCGCGACCTCTAATAGAACGAGGCCGGCGAAGGCGTCCGACAATGGGACGAGGACGCCCGCGTGGGCACTTCCGCCCGTCGCCGTATCCTCGGCGACGCTCCGGACCGCTCCGCCCCCGACGACGGCCTGAAGGCCGTGCCGGAAGCCATCCGTCGGCCAGGCGTCCCGGGCCGCCAGGAGTCCCAGCAGGAAGAAGGCCGCCCATCCCCTGTAACGCATACCTACACCTCTCGATAGGGCCAAGGAGGACTCTATGCTCTTGGCCCTAATGCGGCGGGAGCATGAAGAGCCGTCCGAGTCCGTACATCGGGTCGGGGCCCGGGGGACCGAGGTCCCGACTGCGGGCCTTCAGGACTTCATAGATCGTCGTGCCCGAAAATGCCGAGAAGACTTTCCGATGGATCAGGGCCACGGCCCCCGTCGCATGCGGGGTCGCCGCCGAGGTCCCGGCGAATAGAAAGCCCTGGTCGCCGTACGTCCGAGTGCTCACATGGGTCGGCGCCGTGATGTCGGGCTTCAGCCGGCCGTCCAACGTCGGACCCCACGAGCTGTATGGCGCCACGACGTCCGTATTCCAGACGGTCCCGCCCACGGCGATCACGTGGACACCATCGGCAGGGCCGATGATGCTAAAGTCCGGGACGACATACGTAAAGCAAGGCGTCCGACCCCCGCAGAGGTCGCTGTCGATAAACAACTCGACGGGTACGTCGCCGGCACCCTGGTTCCGTCGGATGGCCGCACAGTAGGTCCCGTCGTGGGGAATCAGACCCGTCAGTTCGATGTACTCGACAGGCTCTTGCGACCCCGTCTGGGGCTCATCGGCGACGGCGATCCGTTGCAGGAAAACGGCATCGAATATGTAGAGGCCGTAATCCCGGGCCGTCACCGGCCAATCGTACCAGAGGAGGGCCAACGTGAGGTCGCGACCCCGTTCGGCCCGAAAGCAGTTGCGCTCGGTCCCGTCCGGGAGGGGGCCCGGGACCGGTATGCCTGAGGGCTGAAAGTTCAGCCAGCCGTCCCTATCGGGGTCAGCGAAGGCCGGGGCATACCAGTGGGAGAGGGCCTCATTGCCGGCGGCAAAAAAGGAGACGACGCCGCTTTGCCAAGCCCGGTCGAGCTCGTCGTACTCAGGGCTACAGCACCCGTTGCCCGCCCGGACGTCCGTGCCGATGCTCCCGTTGATGACCTGCACGCCCTGCTGGCGGAGCCAGTCGATGGCCTGGGCCAGCTCGCCGCCCGTGCTGACGGCCGCCAGGTAGAGTTCGACGTCCGGCGTAAAGTCGATGACGATTTCGGCAACGCCCGTCCCGTGTTCGGTCGACTCGAAGTCCCGGTCCTGCCGGAAGTTCCGAGTATGGATGCGGCTCATCGAGGGAAGTTCCGTGCCCGCCAGGTTTTGATACCCCTTAAACCCGATGTCGACGATGCCGACCCGGGTCGGCCGGACCGTCCCCAGGACCCGAGGGAGCTGTTGCCACTGGACGGCCCCGACGACCGACAGGCCCTCGGAGACGACCATCGGCCGGAACCATCGCGGATGCGTGACCTGACGAATGCCGGGGACGTAAGCCAACGCCCCGACCCTATCGTGAGGCACGAGGGCCTCGATGGCCGTCGGATAGGCGTTCGTCACCTGCACGCCGGGAATTTGGGCCAGGGCCCGGAGGACTTCGTCCTTTCGGTCGGGGACCGGGAGGATCCGGACCAGGACGTTCGAATCAAACCACCGGAAGCCCCGCGCCCGGCCCTGCGCCTGGAGCCGGCGGAGGTCCGCCCCCGGCGGGACGCGGCTCAGCTCCTGCAAGTAGCTGTGCAAAACGGCTCCCCCCGCCGGGACGGGTGCCCGGGATTCGGCGAACGGCCGCCGTCTCCCGTCCAGGAGCGCATCGGCCCGGAGACCGCCGGCCGCCAGCAAAAGGGCGAGTAGCCAATAGCCAATGGCGAGCGGCGAACGGCGAATGGCCAATGGTTGCCCGGCCTGCCTGGCCATCCCAGTCCTCCATCGGCTTTCAGTCTACCGAGAGAGGTCCCCCGTCCCGGGTGCGAAGGGACGGCATGACGGCTCTGAAAAGGAGCCGTCGCCCGGGCGGAAGGGTCCACACCGACGCCGTCCCGCCGTCACGAAATTTGAAATCTGAAGCGGTACCCGGCCCCCGAGAGCCTTCTCCGGCATCTGAGGCATCTGACTTTTCGGACGGCTTTCATTATATTGAAGTACGTTCGACTCCACGAAATCGATCCCCCGGGGACGGCCATGATCGTGCGGATGGGCAAGCAGTCGTGGGAATTCTCGGAACGCATGCAGGTCCGGGAACTCCTCCGGCGCCTGAACGTCTTGCCGAATATGGTCGTCGTCGTCCGAAACGGCGAGACGGTCACCGAGGACGAGTGGCTCGAGCCGACCGACGAGGTCGAGGTCATCCGGGTCATCTCGGGCGGAGGCGGAGTGATGGAGTGACGAAGATTATGCCAACTGCCTATCTGCCGACCTACCGAATCGAGGATAGCGCCATGGCACGACGGGTCCTCAGCGGCATGCGGCCAACGGGGAAGCTTCACCTGGGCCACTGGAGCGGCGCCCTCATCAACTGGGTTCGGCTCCAAGACCAGTATGAGTGCTTTTACGTCATCGTCGACTACCACGCCCTGACGTCCGAGTACGAGACGCCCCAGGTCGTGCGGGAGTCCATCCCGGAGGTCCTGCTCGACTGGCTGGCCGTCGGCATCGACCCTGAACGCTCCGTCATCTTCGTGCAGTCCCATGTCCCCGAGCACGCCGAACTCCACCTGCTCCTGTCGATGATCGTGCCCCTCCCCTGGCTGGAACGGGTCCCGACGTATAAGGAAATGAAGCAACAGCTGGCGGAGAAGAACCTGGATACCTACGGCTTCCTGGGCTATCCCCTCCTGCAGACGGCCGACATCATCCTCTACAAGGCCGAGATCGTACCCGTCGGCGAGGACCAGCTCCCGCATCTGGAGCTGGCCCGGGAGATCGTCCGCCGCTTCAATCACCTCTACGGGCCCGTCTTTCCCGAGCCCCAGGCGCTCCTGACGCCCGTGCCTCGCGTGCCCGGCACCGACGGCCGCAAGATGAGCAAGAGCTTCCACAACGCCATCTACCTGAGCGACCCGCCCGAGGTCGTCTGGGAGAAGCTCCGTCCGATGGTGACGGACCCGGCCCGGGTCCGTCGGACCGACCCCGGCAATCCCGACGTGTGTCCCGTCTTTGACCTCCACAAGGTCTTTTCGCCTCAACCGGACATCGACTTCGTGAACGTCGAGTGCCGGCGGGCCGGCATCGGATGCATCGACTGCAAGCAGATTTTATTCAAAAATTTGAAGGCGTTTTTGGAACCGATCCAGGCCCGCCGCCAGGACTGGGCGGCCCGCCGGGACGACCTGATGAACGTCCTCCACGAAGGCGCCCAAAAGGCTCAGGCCATCGCCCGCCAGACCCTCCGGGAGGCCCAGACGGCCGTCGGCCTCATCACCCCGGAAGAGGTCCGGCCCCGAAAGTCACCGCTCGGTCCCGGGGAAGGCCCGACCCGACCGGGGATGGGACCGTAAGGCCCGGACGGGCGGGGAAAAGACGCTTGGAGACGATTTCCGGAGACCGTCAGTTCCGGGTCTCAGGGACCGAGTCGAGAGGCCGGGAAGGGCCTCGGCTCAGAGGCCCGGTATAGGACTCATGCTCACGGGGCCGTTTTCGCCCACCGGACCATCTTGTCGGTGTCGACGCGGTTCAGCCAGTCGTGGAGGACCTGGGCGCTTTCGATGTCGTGGCCCTCGACCTCGACGATGAACCGCTCGGCGACCATCACGGTCATGCGACCTCGTTTCTCCTTGGTCCAAAACTCCTCGACGCCCTTATGGCCCTTCCAGGTGATCCCCTTCTGGTAGTGGTCCAGGGATTCCTCCGAGTAGCCGGCGGCGAAGGCAAAAGCCGGATACAGGAAGGGGATGTAAGCCCCATCGGTGACCTTGATCATGACGTGCCCCTTATCGTCCCCGGCGCTGAAAGACTGCTGGGCGTAGCTGTATTTCCACTCTCCGACTTGGACCGTCCGGGCGTCCGTGTCTTCCTCTTTTTGCCAACCGGCGGGCGCCTCCGGCAGGACGGTCAGGAGGTCCCGAAAGTGCACGGGGTCGACCGGCTTGCGCTCGGCCATCTTCTGGGCGGCCTCGCCGGCTTCCTTGAGGGCCTTGACGGCGCCGAAGAATCCGGGCTTGCCCGTCTCCTTGGGCGCTTCGCCCTTCCGCTCCTTGTGGGCACCGAACTGACATCCGACGCCCCAGACGACAGCGACGGCCAGCAGGCCGATGAGACAGCGTCGTGCAAGTGTCGTGGTCATGTCTACTCTCCTGAAAGTTCAGGTCTCGGGGTCGGCGCACAGGGAAAGCCCCTCGCCGTACATCCCGGCCTCTGTATTATCGTCCCTCCGAGCGGCGACGTTGCATGTCGGATACGCACGTTTTGGGAGTGATCGCCACGGGACGGACGCCGGCATGACGGCGGGCTCTGTAATCCGACCATGGACCACAGACCATGGACCATAGACCCCGTGGGCCCAAGCCAGTCTATGGTCTATAGTCTATGGTCTATGGTCGGATTTATGAGACTGGTTCAAAGTGACGGAGTGACGAAGTAACGAAGTGACGAGCCACGGCCTTGGGCCGATAGAGCCCTGGATGGCAGGGCTTTTGGGACGCTCGGCCGAACTGCCGAACTGCCCAACGGCCGAATGGCCCTTGGCTTGAAAAACCGTCTTTCCCGAAGGGTCGGAAAAGCCGAATCCATGCGGGTTTTCACGAACCGAACAGCTCTGTTATCGGGGGTCGCTACTCCATCACGACGTCCCGTTAAAATGCGACCCCGCTTGGATGAAAAATGCCGCGACGGCCCGACGGCCGAGCTCCCGGATTCCCGAACCCTCCCGATGTCGTCCTTAAAACCGCAGGAAGGCGCCCATGCGGTGGATGCGGTCCAGGAGAGACGCATCGTGGCGGACGGGATACAGGTCTGCCCCCTGCTGGACGGCCAGTTCGACGGCCTCGACGACGACGTCCGGAATCGGCCTCAGCGCCTGGCCACACCGGGGACACCGCTCCGACCGCAGGTCGAGGTAGCCGCAACCGGGACACTGCATCCCCGGGATCGTCTCGTCGGGGTCGAAGACGAGGGCGGCGCACCGCCACTCGTTGAGGGATTCCAGCGTGGGTTCGACGCCGACGACGGCTTTGTGGGGGACCGACCGGAGGAGCTGGTCGACCCATCGCTCCATCCGCTGGTGCTCGTACTGCGTGACGGCCTGTTCGATACGGGTCTGGATGTCTCTGAGTCCGCCCGTCTCGACGAAATAATCGAGGGACGGCCCCAGGCGCTGGGTCATCTCCGGCGGGAGCCATCGGGTCAGGGCCGACGTCAGCTCCGCCGGGCCCATCAGCAGGACGAGGTCCGGCTGGTACAGCTCGAACCAGCCCCGGGCGGCCTCGGCCACGCGCTTCAGGTGCCACTGGACGTGCTCCTCGATGTGGCGACTGATGCGCTTCTCCTCGTAGCCCTTGAAGCCCCCGTACCGGACCTGGGCCGGGACCTCCGCCCGGACCTGGCCGATCTCCTCGAGGCGGCCGGCCTGGTAGAAGAACCCGCGGGCCATCTCGCGATTCGTCATGACGGCCAGCGTGTCGGCGTACCCCGCCAAGGCGATCAGGAGGGGCGTGACGTAGGGACCCTTCGGATACAGCACGAGGCGGCTCTTCATGGAAATGCCGTAGGCGAAGACCTCAAAGAGGCGGGCCGGCTCGCAACTGAACACGACCAACAGGCGGGCGTCGCCCCGGACGAATTCCTCCCGGACGTACCGCTCGACCCGCTCGAGGTCCCGTCGGGCGGCCTGCTGGACGTCCTCCGGATAGGCCTTCAGCTCGTCCAGGGCACGGCGGACGAGGTCCTTCAGCTCGTTTTCGTACTCTCGCTTCGGGTACAGTCGGCCGTCGACGTTGAGGTAGAGGCTGACCGTCAGGTACGGCGCCGTATCGATGGCGATGAGGCGTTTGACCCCCTTCAAGGCATTCATCGTTCCCCCCTGATCCGGGAATTCGGCCATTCAGGAGTTCGGGAGCCGGGCCGATGGGCAGTGGGCCATTTTTATCCAAGCCCCGCTCGTCCGAGCGGGGTCCAGGGCCACCCGGGCATTCGGGAGTTCGGCAGTCCGGGAACTCGGCAATTCGGGAGCTCGGGCATTCGGGAGTTCGGCAGTCCGGGAATTCGGCCGATGGGCCGGACTACCGAACTCCCGAATGGCCGTATACCCATGACGGGCTTTTCGAGCTCTCGTTCCCCTTACGGTCCACGGACGTTATAGCAAATTCGACCGGCTCCTTCCAGTCCGGTGTCCTGGACAGGAGGACTTCGAAGCGGGTGGAGGCCGTCGGTCGGTCGTTCAGCCGTTCCCAAGTGGGGGCACCGGCCGGGCGCATGTACACGAAGTACCCTGCCAGGTCGGAGGCCGTCACGGGGTCCCACAGGAGGACCAGGCGGCCGTCCTCGACGAAGCCGGTGAGATGGCTCGGGGTGGGCGGCGGGAAGATGTCCTCATAACGGATGGGACCGATCGGCTGGGTCGCCGAGGCGACCCACAGGTGAGCGTCCCGGCGGGCCTGGCGGCGAACGCCATAGGTCCAGGATTCGCCGTCCCGGACTGTCGTGTCCGTCCAGGCGGCCTGGCCCGACTCGATGACGGCGTGGGGCGACCAGGGCCATTCGAGGGCCCGCGCCGGCGGCTGGGCTTCCCCCTGGACTCGATAGACTTCCAGGACACCCGATACGGTCCCCTCCGGTCGACTTATACGGATGCCCTCAGGGGTCGTATCGACCCGCACGTCCGGGGGCGGCCCATCGTCGGGGGGCACCGGACACACGGGTTCCGTCGGCGGGCCGCTCTTCCGTCGGGGATTCAGCAGGACGAGCCGGACGCATCCCGTCGGCCATCGGGACAGGGCGCCCCACCAGATGCGGCCGTCGGGACGGACGTCCGCCGGCGAGAACCGCCAGGCGGCGACGGCCCGTTCGGGTTCAAAGGGCGGAGCCGCCCCTTCGGGGACCAGCAGGACCCATCCGATGCGGACCGGTCGGGTGCCGTCCGTATTCCGGTCCGGCGGGACCATCCAGAGGCCGCAGACCGGACCCACGCATCGGAGACCCCATTCGGAGGGCGCCGACGGGATCTGCGGGAGGGGCGGAAGCGGAGGCCCTTTCTTGCCGCAGGCGACCCCGTACGACAGCCATCCGGCGAGGACAAGGAGCCCCCACGACCGAATCCGATGGAAGGGCATCTTTACGGGCATAGGGCCTGTTATTCCCCCGCCGGGCGGACGACCCGCCGGCCGGCACCCCCGAGCCGAACGGCCAACCCATAGCCCGCCCAAGCTCCTGTCGCCAGCATCAAGAGGCCCGCCGATACATAGGGCGCCCCGGGGCCGACCCACTGGAACAGGCCGTTCCCCCACACCGGCCCGGCGATCCGGGCCAGGCTCTCCAGGCTACTGGCGACGCCCTGAATGCGTCCCTGGTTCTCGGAGGTCCCCGCCTGACTGATGAGGGCGATGAGCGACGGCAGGCCCAGACTGGCCCCCAGGGCCGTCGGGAAAATCCATGCCACGAAAGACCCCAGACGGTGCGTGAACCCGATGCCTACCAAGCCCAGGCCCATCAGGACGAACCCATACGTCAGGGCCGCCCGCTCGCCGATGCGTCGCACGATGGGACCGACCAGGTACAACTGCATCAGGATACCCAAAGCCCCGATGAGGGCAAACAGATAGCCGACCTGGGAGACGTTCAAATGAAACCGGGCCTGCCCGAAGAGGGGAAACGTCGTCTGATAGGCCGTCGAGGCGTTCCAGTACAGGAAGTCCGTGATGAGCAGGTAGCCGACGACCGGCTGACGGAGGACCTGGCGGAAATCGGCCCACGTATAAGCCGTCCGAGCACTCGCCCGATGGACCGTCTCGGGGAGCCATAGCCACGTCGCCCCGAGGGCGACCCCGCTCAGGACCGCCGCGCCCCAGGCCGGGACGGCCGGGCCCCAGTGGGCCAGGAGCCCGCTCAGGGCCGGCCCCAATACGAGGGCGACGCCGAAGGAAGCGCCCAGAAGCCCGTAGGCCCGCGCCCGGTCCTGGGGCTCCGTGACGTCCCCGATGTAAGCCCGGACCGTCGGGATATTGGCGCCCCCGAGGCCGTCGATGATGCGGGCCGCAAACAACATCCACAGCCGGTCGGCCAGGGCCAGGATCACGAAGCTCAACGTGGTCGTCCAGAGGCTGGCCATCAGGATGGGCCGCCGACCGTAGCGGTCGGATAGCTCTCCCAAGAAGGGCGCGGCCACCATCTGGGCGATGGAATACGAGGCAAAGAGCCAGCCGACCTGCCAGGGCGAGGCTCCCAGACGCGTCGCATACAGCGGTAGAAACGGGATGATGATCCCAAAACCGATCAGGTTCGACAGGATGACCAACAACAGGATGAGAAGCCGTCGGTCTCGAAGCATGGGACATTCCTTAGCGGCATCCGGCCATTCGGGAGTCCGGCAGTTCGGGAATTCGGCCATGCGGCCGATGGGCCGGTCGGCCGGATCCTGCACTCCTAACCCGCCGTATTAGAATAGGCCGCCCGATGGGACCGGACCCAAGCCGCGGCCCCTTCAGGTCCCACCGACGACGGCCGGCGTCAGGAGCCATGCGATCTGCCAGCCGGCCTCCCCACGGGTCAGGCACAGGACCCCGCCGCCCGGCAGGGGCGCCACGACTTCCCGGTCCACGCCGAGGAGCCTCGACGCCAGCCGGGACAGGTGGGGCAGATGGCCGACCAGCATCAGCGGGCCCGTCGCCGTCTCGATGAGGCGGACGGCCTCCGAAGGGTCGTCCAGCGGGGCCAGGCCCTCGGCGGCCTCGACGGACGCCGGCGTCAGGTAGCGGGCCAGGATTTCGGCCGTCTGTTGGGCCCGAAGCTTGCCCGAATGCACGATGCGTTGGACCGGCAGGCGGAGCCGGCCCAGGTGTTCGGCGATGCGGGTGACCTCTTGGCGGCCCTCCGCCGTCAGGGGCCGCCGGGGGTCCTCGGCCTCGGATGTAGCCTCCCCGTGACGGACCAAGTAGACTAACGACGTCATGGCAGGCCTCCCTTGGGCCAATGGGCTCATAGGTCATGGCTTACGGGTCGGCCCCGTGAGCTATCAGCCATGAGCCATGACCCAATGCGCCCCGACGGGGGCGAGGGGTCGGGGGTCCTCGTCACCGCTCTTTTGGCGGCGGGGCCGCCTGCTCCGGGTCATGGCTCGTCATCTCGTCATGATACTGGGAATCGCCTTAGGCTTCATCGGATGGGGGACGCTCATGGACAGCACTCCGGTCGGGTCGGGGCTTGAGGCGGCCCTGGGGACGGTCGCATGGCGTCATGCGGCCCGACTGACCGCCTTCGGACCCCGCGTGCCCGGCTCGGCGGCCCACGACCGAGCGCAAGCCTATATCGTCGAAACGCTGACGGCCCTGCCGGGATGGTGGGTCCAGGTCCAGTCCTTCACCGTCGGGGTCCAACGGTACGTCAACGTCGTCGCCGTATGGCCTGAGCCGGTCGGGGCACCGGGCTGGCTGTTCAGTGCGCATTACGACACCGTGCCTGGGAGCCCGGGCGCCCTGGACAACGCCACGGGCGTAGGACTCCTCCTGGCCCTGGCCGATCACTGGTCCCGACATGCGCCCCCGACGCCGGTCGTCCTGGGCTTCTGGGACGGTGAGGAAGCCGGCTTGTTGGGTTCGACGGTTTACGCCCACCGCTACGCTACCGGTAACGCCGAGCGCATTCCTCGACTCATCGGTCACGTCAGCCTCGAGATGGTCGGTTGGCCCCGGGGGGCCACGTGTTTCCACACGTTCCGGTACCCCTGGGGCTTGACGTCGGAGGCGCATCCCCTGGCTCCGGCGTGGCTTCTCCGACACGTCCTGCGGACGGCCCGGACGGCCGGTCTGACGCCTCGATTTGGAGATCCCTACCTGAGCTATCCATACCAGTGGGCCGTCCGGAACGTGCGGATTCCTTTCGCCAGTGACGACGCCCCCTTCTCACGGGTCGGCGTCCCGTCCATCTTCGTGGCGGACGCCTCCTTCGCCCGATTCTATCCGGCCTACCACAGCCCGTCGGACCACATCGAGGAAGCGTCCGTCGAACGTCTGGAACGCTATGCCCGCTGGCTCCTTCAAGTCGTCGAGACGCCGCCGGGGTCCACCCCAGACCGGGACCAAGCTTACTGGGTCTTCGGGTCTTGGGTCCTCAGCGGAGCGGCCTTGTGGTGGGGCCTGGTCGTCCTTGGGATTCTCTACGGGATCCTCGCTGGAACGGCCCCGGCCCATCCGGTCATCCGATGGGGCCGACTCCTGGTCCCCCTGGGTCTGGCCCTCTGGAAGCCCGCCGAGGCCCTGGCCCTCCTGGTCCCGGCGACTCTCCTGGCAGGTCTCGGCCACCTGCAGACCGACCCGATCGTCCTTCGACTCCTCGGCGCCCTGCCGGGTCTGGTCTACTGGAGCGGACCCCTGCTGACGTTCCTGGCCATGTTCCGATTCCCGGGGATTCGATGGACCGTCGAGGGCCTGAGCCTGACGGGCCTGATGCTGGCCTGGTTCCTCCTCCTTCTCAGAAGCCGGCTTCTCTGAACCCGGGGTCGCGTCGCGCAGAATCGGCATCACTGCCAGCTCTCTGAGAGGGACACCGGCATGACGGCCGGTGTTCGGAGGGTCGATGTTCCCTGACTTTCTTTGTCACTCCGCCACTTCATCACTCCGTCCCTTTTCTACCGACCTGCCTATCTGCCCATCTACCCTCCCCTTCACGCCTCGACGGTTTCCGGCGGGAGCTGGCGGACCAGGCTCTTCAGGGAAGCGCCCCGGCCCTTCTTCATGACCAGGATGCGGCCCCGGTCGTGGACGACGACGACGTCCTCGAGGCCGACGACGGCGACCCAGCCGGACGTGTTGACGACGATGCAGTTCCGGGCGTCGACGAGCGTGGCCGGCCCCCAGACTCGATTCGACTCGCCGTCCGTCTCGACGGGTAGCCTCTCCAGGGCCTCCCACTGGCCCACGTCGTCCCACAGAAAGCGGGCCGTCACCATCACGATGCCGTCGGCCTCCTCCATGACGCCGTAGTCGATGGAGATGGGGCGGATCTGCTCGTAGGCGGTCTCCAGGGCATACGGGAATCCCGGATGGGTCCACCGGTGGACGCACGCCCGGAGGGCCGCATAGGTCTCGGGCAGATGCCTTTCCAAGAGTTCCAGGATGCGGCCGACCCGCCACAGGAAAATCCCTGAATTCCAGTAAAAGTCTCCCTTCGCCAGATACCGCTGGGCCGTGAGGGCGTCCGGCTTCTCGTGAAAGGCCCGGACCTCATAGACGCCGGGACGCAGGGGGTCGCCGACCTGAATATAGCCGTAGCCCGTCTCGGGCCGCGTCGGCAGGATGCCGAAGACGACCTCCCGGTCCGGCTCGTCGGCCAGGACTTCGAGGCCGGCGTCGACGGTCGCCCAGAACCCGTCGACCGGCTGGATCCAGTGGTCGCAGGGCAGGACCAGCATGAGGGCGTCCGGCCCGTGAGTCCGCTCCAGGACCAGGGCCGCATAGGCGATGGCGGCGGCCGTGTCCCGGGCCGTCGGCTCGACGAGGACCTGCTTGGACGGAATCTCGGGAGCCTGGGTCCGGACCATCGTCTGGTGGTCCGACCCGACGACGACCCAGAGCCGTCCCGGCGGCAGGACATGCAGGACTCGATCGACGGTCATCCGAAACAGGCTTCGGGCGAAGAGGCCCTCGACGAAGGGCTTGGGCCGGCGGTACGTGCTGAGGGGCCAGAACCGCTCTCCCCGACCGCCGGCCATGATGACGGCATGAAGCCTATCTCGCAGGTGTGGCTCGGCCATAGTCGTCCTCGATGCGGACGATGTCGTCCTCCCGGCAGTGTCCGAACTGGACCTCGACGATGACGAGGAGTTCCGGCCCCGGGTTGGCGACCCGGTGGGCGACCCGGGCCGGGATGTAACAGCCCTCGTCCGGCTTCAAGTGAAGAGTCTCGTCCCCCCGTTGGACGAGGGCCTCTCCTTGGACGACGACCCAGTGCTCGCTCCGGTGGTGATGGTATTGAAGGCTCAAGCGGTGGCCCGGCCGGATGACCAGGCGCTTGACCTTGTAGTTCGGCCCCATCCCCAGAAGCTCCCAGGCCCCCCAGGGCCGCTCGTCAGAGGTCGGCTCATGGGCCGGAATCGCATGACCCTCCAGTCGTATCATCTCGGGACCTCAGGTAGATCTTAGACCATAGACCTTAGGACCCTGGGCCATAGACCTGGGACTATAAACTTGCCCGGGGCGCCGATTCCCCCGAGCCAGCCTATGGTCTAAGGTCCCTGGTCTATGGTCTCCCTTTTATCACGTGCCCTCTTGCCAGGACGCCAGGTACGCCCGCTGTTCGTCGGTCAGCTCGTCGATGGCCTTGCCCATGGCGGCTAACTTCAGGCGGGCGACCTGCTCGTCGATTTCCCGGGGGACGGGGTAGACCTGGGGCGCCAGGGACCGACCCGACCGGGCCAGGTACTCGACACAGAGGGCCTGATTCGCAAAGCTCATGTCCATGACGGCCGCCGGATGGCCCTCGGCGGCGGCCAGGTTCACGAGCCGACCCTCGGCCAGCAAGTACAGGCGCCGGCCGTCGGCCAGACGGAACTCCTCGACGAAGGGACGCAGGACCTGGCGCGAGACGGCCATCTCGGCGAGCGCCGGGATGTCGATCTCGACGTTGAAGTGACCGGCATTCGCCAGGATGGCCCCGTCCTTCATGCGCTCGAAGTGCTCCCGTCGGAGGACGTGCTTGTTGCCCGTCACGGTGATGAAGACGTCGCCCCGGGCGGCGGCCTCGAGGAGGGGCAGGACCTCGTAGCCGTCCATGACGGCCTCGAGCGCCCGCAGGGGGTCGACCTCGGTGACGATCACGTGGGCGCCCAAGCCGCGAGCCCGCATGGCAACACCCCGGCCGCACATGCCGTACCCGCTGACGACGACCGTCGTCCCGGCGATCAGGAGATTGGTCGCCCGGATGATGCCGTCCAGGGTGCTCTGGCCCGTGCCATAGCGGTTGTCGAACATGTGCTTGGTCATGGCGTCGTTGACGGCGATGATGGGATAGGCCAGGACGCCCTCCCGGGCCATGCTCCGGAGGCGGATCACGCCGGTCGTCGTCTCCTCCGTCCCGCCGATGACGTCGGCGAGGAGCTCCCGCCGCTGGGTGTGAAGCGTCGTGACGAGGTCCGCCCCGTCGTCGATGGTCACGTGGGGACGATGCTCCAGGGCCGCATGGATGTGCTTGTAGTAGGTCTCGGCGTCCTCGCCCTTGACGGCGAAGACCTCGACGCCGTAGTGGACGACCAGGGCGGCGGCGACGTCGTCCTGGGTGCTCAGGGGATTGGACGCACAGAGACGCACTTGCGCCCCGCCGGCCTGCAGGGTCTCGATGAGATTGGCCGTCTCGGTCGTCACGTGCAGACAGGCCGAGACGCGAAGCCCCTCCAGGGGCCGTTCCCGTCGGAACCGTTCCCGGATGCGCCCGAGGACGGGCATAAACCGACGGGCCCACTCGATACGGGCCCGGCCCGCATCGGCCAGGGCCAGGTCACGCACGTCATAAGCCATCGGATAGACCTCAAAAACAGGCAGTTCGGGAGTTCGGCCGATGGGCAGTGGGCCATTTTTTATCCAAGCCCCGCTCGTCCGAGCGGGGTCCAAGGCCACTCGGCCATTCGGGAGTTCGGCAATGCGGGAAATGAGGATCAGGCGGCCAGGCGGACAGGGTACCGGAGGAGGCTTTTTCGGCTCCGCCCTTCTCCTCTCCCGCCTTCGGGGCCTGCCTTGCCCGAGGCCCTACCTTACGATGGAACCGCCGGCACCCCCACCGCCCGACTCCCGAACTGCCGAATTGCCGGACTGCCGAACTCCCGAATTCCCGAATTCTCGAACCCCCGGATTCACGCCAGGCCCGCCGCCCGGGCGATCTCGGCCGCCAGGTCCGTCCGCTCCCAGGTGAATTCGGGTTCCTCCCGCCCGAAGTGGCCGTAGGCGGCCGTCTTCCGGTAGATGGGCCGCCGCAGGTTCAGGTGCTCGATGATCCCCCGGGGCGTGAGCGGGAAGAACTCCCGGATGAGCTTCAAAATCTTCTCGTCGGGGATCCGACCCGTGCCGTAAGTATCGACCATGATGGAGACGGGCTCCGGCTCCCCGATGACATAGGCCAGCTGGATTTCCAGCTCGTCGGCCACGCCGGCCGCCACCAGGTTCTTGGCGATGTACCGGGCCATGTAACTCGCCGAACGGTCCACCTTCGTGGGGTCCTTGCCGGAGAAGCACCCGCCGCCGTGATGGGCCCGGCCGCCGTACGTGTCGACCATGATCTTGCGGCCCGTCAGGCCCGTATCGGCCCGGGGCCCCCCGACCTCAAACCGCCCCGTGGGGTTCACGAAGATCTTCGTCCGCTCGTCGATCCACTGACGGGGAATGACGGCTTCGATGGCCTTTTCGATCATGTCCTCCCGGACGGTCCGCATGTCGACGGCCGGACTGTGCTGAACGGACAGGACGACGGCCTCGACCCGGACGGGCGTGTTGTCCTCATACTCGACGGTGACCTGCGACTTGCCGTCCGGCCGGAGATACTCTAAGACGCCTTCCTTCCGGAGCTGGGCGACCCGCATGCAGAGCCGATGGGCCAGCATGATGGGCAGGGGCATCAGCTCCGGCGTCTCCCGGCAGGCGTACCCGAACATCATGCCCTGGTCGCCGGCCCCGCCCCGGTCGACGCCCAGGGCGATGTCCGGCGACTGCTCCTGGATGGCCGTGATGACGGCGCACGTCTCGTAGTCGAACCCAAACTTGGCCCTCGTGTAGCCCACGCTCCGGATCGTCTCCCGGACGACCTCCGGGATGTCCACATAGCAGGTCGTCGTGATCTCCCCGGCCACGAAGGCCATGCCCGTCGTCACCAGGGTCTCGCAGGCCACGCGGCCGAGGGGGTCTTTTTCTAAAATCGCATCCAGGATGGCGTCCGAGATCTGGTCGGCCACCTTGTCGGGATGGCCTTCGGTCACCGATTCCGACGTGAACAGATACCGTCCGCGCTTTGGCATGCCTCGACCTCGGGACAAAGGGTTCGATAACAAAGCCTCATCGAAAGTCTGCGCCCGATGGGCCCACCCGTCTGAGGCGTAGCATTATGCCGACCCTCCGGCCGCTATGTCAAACTCCTAAATCCGACCACGGACCACAGACCACAGACCGGCTTGGGCCCAGCGGGTCTATGGTCCATGGTCCGTGGTCTGTGGTCCGTGGTCCGTGGTCCGATATCGAGGGTCCGATCCCCGTCCCGTCGGATTTATGGGACTCGTTCGAGTAAGTGGGGACTGAGATAAAAACCGCCCATCGGCCGAACGGCCGAATTCCCGAATTCCCGGACATGACGTTGCCGACGCCGCCGGCCAGGGTTAAACTTTTGTCTGAACCATGGACCTGGGGGAGCTTGGGCAACCAGGCTGAGAGGGTCCCTACGGCGGGACCGACCCCTGGAACCTGATCCGGGTAATGCCGGCGGAGGGAAGGTCCGCTGTGCGCCGCTTGTACTCTGCGCATTTTTCCCTCTCCCTCCGGTTCCCCTCCAGGTCTCGCAACCCGACGTGGGTCGGATCGCACCGTCTGGAGCCGACCCTATGGTCCGAGACCCGGGACCTGCATCTTGACCAGAATTTGGGCCCGGGACCTGAACTCACGGAGGTGGAACCATGCCGACGCAAATGGAATACGCCCGCCAGGGGCGCATCACCGAGGCGATGGCCTACGTGGCCGAGGTCGAAGGCGTCTCCCCCGAAGAGATCCGGGAGAAGGTCGCCGCCGGGGTCGTCGTCATCCCGGCCAACCCGAACCACCGGACGCTGACCCGCTTCACGGGCATCGGGAAGGGCCTATCGGTGAAAGTCAACGCCAACCTGGGCACGTCTTACGACTATGTGAACCTCGAGGAAGAGCTGGAGAAGCTCCGGCTCGCCGTCGAGGCCGGCGCCGACGCCGTCATGGACCTCTCGACGGGCGGGGACCTGCAAGCGATCCGGCAGGCGATCCTGGACCACTGTCCCGTGCCCCTCGGCACGGTGCCCATCTACGAGGCCGAATTCGAGGCCGCCCGCAAGCGGGGCTCCTTCTTCGACATGACGGTCGACGACCTGTTCGAGACCATCGAGCGCCACGGCCGGGAGGGCGTGGACTTCATCACGGTCCACTGCGGCGTGACCCGCCATGCCCTGGAGCGCTACATCCGCACGGACCGGGTCACGGGCATCGTCTCCCGGGGCGGGGGCCTGATGGCCGCCTGGATGCTTCACAACGACGCCGAAAACCCCCTCTACCAGTACTACGACCGTCTCCTGGAGATCGCCCGCGAGTACGACATGACCCTGAGCCTCGGCGACGGCCTCCGGCCCGGGTGCTTGGCCGACGACCTGGACCGGCCCCAGGTCGAGGAGCTGATCGTCCTCGGGGAGCTCGTCGAACGAGCCCGCCGGGCCGGCGTCCAGACGATGGTCGAGGGCCCCGGCCACGTGCCCCTGAACGAGATCGCCACGAACGTCCAGCTCGAGAAGAAGCTCTGCCGGGAGGCGCCCTTCTATGTCCTCGGGATGCTCCCCGTCGATACGGCGGCCGGCTTTGACCACATCGCCGGGGCCATCGGCGGGGCCGTCGCCGGCATGTACGGCGTCGATATGCTGTGCTACCTGACGCCCGCCGAGCACCTCGCCCTGCCGACGCCCGAGCAGGTCTACGAAGGCGTCGTCGCCTTTAAGATCGCCGCCCACGTCGCCGACGTCGCCCGGGGCCACGCCCGGGCCCTCGAGCGGAACCGCCGCATGTCCGAGGCCCGCTACAAGCTCGACTGGGAGACGCAGTTCCGGCTGGCCCTCTATCCGGACGTCGCCCGCCGCATCTTCGAGGCCCGGAACTCTCAGACGCGGGCCTGCTCCATGTGCGGCCCCTTCTGTCCGATGAACCTGGTCGAACACGTCGTCCGCCGGAAGCGGTCGGCCCTCGAGGAACACCCCGTGGCGATGGCCATGCAGACCCCGTGCTGAGTAGGGCCCCGGACCCTCCCCGGACTGGCCCACCGGCCCGATGCCACGGCTTGATTCCCTGGGTCCGGGCCGGTAGCATGGGAGACGGGCGGCGGTCCTGACGGGCCTGCCGCTCCCGTGGAGGTGCCCCATGAAGGTCCTACGCATCGTCGGCTTCCTGACGGCGCTGGCCCTGGCCGGCGCCCTGCCGGCGGCCGGTCAGTCCCTGGCCGAGGCCGCCCGAAAGGAAAAGGAGCGTCAGCAGGCCGCCCAAAAGCAGGGCAAGACCGTCAAGACTTATACTTCGGAGGACCTGGCGAAAAAGAAAGCCGAGGCCGGGACGACGGCCGGGACTGCCTCGACGACGGCCCCGGCCCCCACGACGACCTCGACGGCGGCGACGGCCCCGGCCAGCCCGACGGATAAGGGACCCTCGGCCGGGGAAACCCCTGAGCAGGTCGAAAAGAAGTGGGTCGAGAAGTACAAGGCCATCAAGATGGAGATCCGCCAGAAGCAGGAGCGCATCCAGGCCCTCCGCAACGAGCTCAACCAGCTCACGACGGGTCTGATGGGCGCCTGGTCGCCCGACCAGAGCCAGGCGATCCGGAATACGATCGCCGCCCGCCAGGAGGAAATCAAAAAGCTGGAAGCGGAAATCCGGGCCAAGGAAGCGGAACTCGATAAGGTCGTCCGGGACGCCCGTCGGGAGGGCGTGCCGCCGGGCGCCTTCCGGAAGGCCGACCGGGAACTGGAAGCCGCCGGCGCCCCCCAGAAGCCATAGGACGCCTTCGCGAGGGCTGAACGGGTAGGGTGAAAAATGAGAGGATCGGACCGATCGGACCGATCGGCCGGATCGGACCGATCAGTGGCCTGGCGGAAGGAGACGCCCGCTAAGGCAACCTGCTACTGACGATGGGAGACATCAGCCAGTACTTCCGTTTGGACCAGCGGGTCGCCCTCATCACGGGCGGCACCTCCGGCCTGGGCTTAGCCATCGCCGAGGTCTTCCTCCAGGCCGGGGCGACCGTCTTCATCACGGCCCGCCGGGCCGACCGGGGTCAGGCGGCCCTCGAGCGTCTGCGGCCTCTCGGACCCGTCCAGTTTTTCCCCGCTGACGTGAGCCGACGATGGGACGTCGAGCGTTTGTTTGACTGGCTTCGGGGGCAGACCCACCGTCTGGACATCCTGGTCAACAACGCCGGCATCATGCAGGTCAAGGACCTGACGGAGATGACCGAGGACGAGTGGGAGCGGGAGTGGAACATCCACGTCAAGGGGACTTTCCTGTGCACCCAGCAGGCCCTGCGCTTCATGCTGGGCCAGACCAGCGGGGTCATCCTGAACATTTCGTCCTACCTGGGTCTGCGCGGCGGGTCCGGCTTCACGCCGGCCTACAGTGCGGCCAAGGGGGCCATAGTGACCTTCACGAAGGTCCTGGCTTCTCGGTATGGGCCTTACGGGATCCGGGCCAACGTCCTGTGCCCCGGGTTCATCCCGACGGACTTGAACCGCCACGTCTTTGAGGAAGCGCCGGACCCGGCGGCCAAGCGCCGGGAGATCGAGGAACGCTACCCCCTTCGCCGTCTCGGTGAGCCCATCGACGTGGCCCTGGCGGCCCTGTACCTCTGTTCGGACGCCGCCCGATGGGTCTCCGGGGCCGTCCTCGTCATCGACGGCGGTCTCTCGGCCCGGTAGATACTCAGAGGGGCGAGTGGCGAGTAGCGAATAGCGAATGGCGAGTGGCGAGTAGCGAATAGTACTATTCGCCATTCGCCACTCGCTATTCGCCATTCGCCATTCACCACTCGCCTTCGCCACTGGCCGTCCGATGCATTCCTCCTTTTCCCAGACCGTATGGCGGGATTGGGGGCCCTCGATTCGGCAGAGCCTGGCGGCCCTGTTCTTGAGTTGCGCCGGGGGGACCTGGTGGGCCTGGGCGGGCCATCGATCCGATGCCCTCCCCGTCGGGACGGCCGTATTCGGCACCGTGGGCCTGCTCCTGTCGCTGGGTCCGGACCCGGAGGGGCGACCCGCCCGACGCCGAGACGTCCTCCTGACGCTGGGCCTGGTCGTCGGCGCCGTCGGGATGGCGGCCTGGGGGGCGGCCGGCGGCCTCGCATGGGCCTTGTGGGCCGTCGGGACGGGCCTGTGGGTCGTGCGTCTGCACCTCGGGCTCCGACCGGCCTTTCGGCGGATGGCGGACCTCGCGCCGGGTGTGGAAGCCGTCCCGTGGCTCGTGGCGCTGACCCTGGGTCTCCACTGGTCGATGGCCGGGCGGCCTACCGTCGGACCGGCCCTGCTGGCCGCCGGAACCTTATGGTCGGCGGCCGGGCTCGTGTATCGCCATGGCCGGGCCTGGTATCGGGCCGACCTGACGGGCCTGCCGGACCTCGTCCGGGGCGGGGCCTATCTCCTGCGTCCTCTCTGGCGGTCTCACGGGATCGTCTACGGGCTCCTGGCAGGCCTGAGCACGTGGAACGTCTTCTTGCGGCGGGAATGGCTGGCCGCCGCCCTGTGGACGCTCCTCATGGGAACCTACATGGCGACGCTCTGGATCGCCCACCAGTGGGCGGCCGTCTGGATGTACGATGGAAGTCTCGGTGCCAGGTGCCAGGAAAATGGCTATAGACCATAGACCTTCTTGGAAGACCCGTCTCTCTTGGCCCGAGTCAAAGAGATTCGGAGAACCCCGAACCAGCCTGGGTCTGAAGCCCTTCCGCCCGGGACCCGGTCGCTGGGACCGATCATGACTCGAGACGACCGGCCGGTCCTCGTGCGTCTGTACGAAGACGAAAACTGCCGCCTCTGCGAGGCCCTCAAGGTCGATCTGGTGAGCCGTGCCGAGGCGTGGGGGATCGTCCTCGAGGCCGTCGACATCCGGACGGACCCTCGGCTCTTGCGGCAGTATGCGACCCGCATCCCCGTCGTCGAGGTCGAGGGGATTTACGTCCTGGAGGCCCCCGTCTCGGCGGCGGACGTCCGACGGGCCGTTCGGCAAGTCCGCCGGGGCTATCGCCGCCAGCGGCGGATCTACGAAACCCATTGGCGATGGGTCAGCGGCCTGGAGGCCCTCTGGGACCGCCGGTACGGACACCGATGGCGACGGCGGTGGTTCCAGCAAATCCTGCAGGCCCACCCGTCGGACCGGCCCCTCCGATGCCTGGAGCTGGCCGTCGGCGCCGGTCGGAACCGGGCCTTTTATCCGCCGGCCTGGACGGTCGTGTGGCTCGATGCGTCGAGTCTCTGGCCCGCCGTGTGGAAACGGCAGGCCCCGGGCGTCCCGGCCGTCGTCGGGGACGTCCACGCCCTGCCCTTTCGGGACGCCAGCTTCGACCTCGTCCTGTCCAGTTTTACCCTGTGCGCCGTGTGGAATCTCGAACGGGTCGTCGAGGAGGTCGACCGGGTCCTCCGACCCGGCGGGGCCTGGTGGTGGCTCGATCATGTCCGGGGGCCCGGTCTGATGGGCTGGGTCCAACGGGCCGTCCGACCCATCTGGTTCGCCGTCCTGGGATGTTTCCCGGACCGGCCCGTCGGCGCATGGCTTCGGGCCGACCCCCGCTTCCGATGGCGGGTTTGGCCGTTGGGGGGCGGACTCTTGCAGATGGGTGCCGGGGTGAAGGCGGATTGACAGGAGCTGACATCGGGCTGACCCCCTGACGGACCCGACCGGGAGTTCCCCGGAAAGTCACGTCGGTCGGAGCGACCGGCCGGTCGCCCCTACGGCGGCGGAACGGGGCCGACCTCCCTGGCCCCCGACACCTCATATCCCAGCCCCGCTCGCAAGAGCGGGGTCGCCCCTTCAACGGGACGGCGAGACGCGGTCCCGGAACGACCCCGACTCCGGACCATGCGCCGTCCGCTACTCGCCATTTTAACGTGACGTCGTGATGGCGGGACGGAGTCGGCAGGGGAGCCGTCCTCCGGGCGGAAGGGCCCGCCTGATCGTCGTCCCGCCATTACGTCGCCACGACGTCACTCTGCTTGAAAAACGGCTCTCCTCGAAGGGTCGGAAAAGCCGAGCGGATCGGGGCTCTCACGGGCTGAACGGCTCCGTTAACGTCGGGACCTCGGGTCGGTCGGGGCGTCCGGCCGGACCTCACAAGACGGACATCCGGCGCATCGGCACAGACGCTGGTTCCGAACGTGGCCCCGAATGAGACAGGCGGCCCCGGCGATGACCGTCGCCGACTCGACGGCCCGACCGGAAGCGCCCAGATACCCGTGGCCTAAGCCGATCAGCAAGAAGCCGGCCAGGAACCAGAGGCCGACCCGGACGTCCCGGTGCGTCCGGTAGCCGATTCCGAAGGCCACGGCGGCGAGGCCGACGGCCAGGCCGATGAGGACCCGCTCGAGACCCTCGGTCCAACCGGTTCGGTAGGCCTCGACCCAAGGCAGGAGTAAGAACACGGCGGGTCCGATCGCGCAGTGCACGGCGCAAACGGTCGAGACGACCATGCCGATGCGGTCAGCCGAAAGTTGCATACGCCTGCCCCCCTTGGGGACGTCGGGACGACAAGGCGATCAGGGCGCTTGCGTAAAGCCCATCCTGCATCGCAGGAGACCCCGGTCTCAGGCGTCTTGCATCCCGCCGCCCGTCTGGAATCGGTCCGGCCAGTCGGTCTCGATGCCGTACAGACCATCGGTCCGATAGCGCTTCAGCTCGGACGGCCGGTTGACCGTGTAGCAGACGACCCGCCGGCCCGCCCGGACCCAGGCCGGGAGCCGGCGGCGGACCCATCGGTAGAGCCGACGGTGGATGAAAAGATACTCCCAATCGCCCGGCCGGTCTACCTCCTCGGCCTCCGACCACGGGAACACCACGAGGCCCCGGGGGACGTCCGGCGCAACCTGACGCAGGCGGTCCAGCGTGGGGCGGTCGGCCGTGATGACCCGCCACGCGTGCTCGGGATGCTCCGCCAAGATGCGAACCAGTCCCTCTATTTGAGACCGGTCGTAAGGCCGGCCCGGGAGGACTTTGACTTCGACGAAGACCTCCGTCGGCGGCAGGCGCTCGGCCAGGTCCGTCAGGGTCATCAGGGGTGCCGGGGTCCGTCGCCGGACCCGGACGAGTCGGCCCCGCAGGTCGTCCCACCGGCGGTCGGGGACCCGGCCTGAAAGCCCCACCTTCCGTCGGAGAGACCGGTCATGGAAGAGGACCCACACGCCGTCGGCCGTGCACTGGACGTCGCACTCGACGGCGTCGGCCCCGACGGCCAGGGCGGCTCGGAAAGCCGGCTCCGTGTTTTCCGCGTATCGTCCCGAAAAACCCCGATGGGCGATGACCCGCATGGGATCAGACCCTGGAAAAGAGGCTCAACCCATCGTATCATTGTAAGGCCCCGGGTGCCGGGTGCCAGGGAGATGCGCTCGTGGCCCATAGGTCATAGCTCATGGCCCATGAGCTGATAGGAGCCATGAGCGAAGGGCTCTATCGGCCCGTCGGTCCAATGCCTGAAAGTCGTCTTTCCCGGTGGGTCAGAGGGGCTGAATCCGTCCGGATTTCCACGGGCCGAACGGCCCTGCCAGGCTATGCCCTGTAAGACTCAGACCTATCCCATGACAAAGAGACGCGGCTTCCCGGGTCGGGCATGGTCTGGGGCCCCTTCCCTGATACCTGGGACCTGAAAGCCGGGCTCCCCTTTTCATGGAGGTACCGATGAGCGTGCCGGTCGAAAAGACCGTCGGCCGGATGACCTTCGAGGAATTCCTCGACTGGCTCGACGAGGATACCTGGGCCGAATGGGTCGACGGAGAGGTCATCATGCTTTCACCGGCGTCGCTACCCCATCAAAGGTTCGCCAAATTCCTCACGATTATCATGGATGCCATCGCTGAAGCGACGGACGCCGGCATCGTCCTCACGGCCCCTTTCCTGATGCGCCTGCCGACCCGGCCCAGCGGTCGCGAACCAGACATCTTGTTCGTCCGTAAAGAGCACCTGGACCGGCTTCGGGATCATTACCTCGACGGACCGGCCGACCTGGTCGTTGAGGTCGCATCGTCCGACAGCATCGGGCGGGACCGGGGCGAAAAGTTCGTCGAGTACGAGGCGGCCGGTGTCGCCGAGTACTGGCTGGTCGACCCCGACCGGGGTCAGGTCGAGGCCTGCCACCTGGGGACGGACGGGCGGTACCATCCGATCCGGCCGGACCGCCGGGGGTGGCTCCACTCCGTCGAGCTGGTCGGTTTCCGATTGAATCCGGCCTGGGTCAGTCAGACGCCGCCTCCAGCCGCCGCGACGGCCCGTCGCCTGGTCCGCCGCCTCCGGCCGTGACCGCCGGACCCCGACCGGTCGCTGTGCGCTCCATGAGGCCCTTCATCACGGCGTCACGCGTGACGCCCTGAGGTGACCCGATGGACCGAGACCGCCTGGCGTGGTGGCAACGGCGGGTCCTCCAGTACATGCAGGACGGGATGGACCCCGGCCTCATCGCCGCCGTCCTGTTCTACCACTGGATGGAGACCCTCTACATGGACGATATCTTGCGCGAGGAGCTGGAGCCGGACCGGATTCAGGCCATCGGGGAGCGCCTGTATGCGGCCCTCCGGTCCGGCGCGGCCCCGCCGTCTCCGACCGGGGAAGCGTCGGAAGCCCCGGAAATCGACGCCCTCCTGCGAGACGGCCAGACGGCCATCTACGAACAGGTCCACCGGATGTATCCCCGCCGCATCCTTCATCAACGGGACATCGACCGCTGGGTTCAGCGTCTGAGCGACGAGCTCGACAACACGATGGTCGAGGTCGCCCAATGGGCCGGCCGTCTGGACGCATGGCGGCCCGTCGTGTTTGCCCTGTGGTGGTCGTTCAAGCTGTGTCTGGAGAACGTCGCCGCTCCGCCCGCGCCCCTCAGGTGGGCCGCTCTGCGGGGCCTCATGGACCAAGCGGAGCGCCTCGTCCAGACTTGGTTGAGCCCAGAGGAGTGAGTCTATCGGGCAGTCCGGCAGTCCGGGAGTTCGGGAATCCGGCGGTTCGGCATAAATATAAATGGTAGAGGGGGCGGCGAGATCACCCTGACCTACCGTCCAAGCGGTATATCTGGCCCCGGCCGAATCCCCGGACTGCCCGAATTGCCCGGATTGCCGGACTCCCGGATTCCCGAATTCCCGGATCCCCGAACTGCCGAGAGTGTATTTCAAAAACTCCATTCCACCGCCGAGACGCCGAGGACGCAGAGAAAAATCGAAGAAAAGCTCTCATCCTCTGCGTCCTCTGCGCCTCGGCGGTGAGTTTTGAAACAGGCTCGAATTCCCGGACTCCCGGATCCCCGAACTGCCGGATTCCCGGACTGCCGTCAATCCCGCCCTGCTTCCCGGACCTGCTCGGTCGAGACCCGAAAGTCGTCCAAGTGCGCGCGAGTCGTCCCGACCGTGAGGAGGCCCGCCCGACCGCCCGTCAGGCTCCGCTCCTCCCGGCTCAGGACGGGCTGGCCGTCCACGAATAAGTGGACCTGGTCGAGGTAGCACACGGCCCGCAGATGGTACCATCGATTCAACTGGACGGGGACGGCTTGACGGCCCAGGACCTTCACGCCGGCCGTGCTCATCCGAAACAGATAGACGGCCTGCGTCCGGGCGTCCAGGACGGCGGCGACGAAGGAGAAGGGTCCCCGGTAGCGAAGCAGGAGGCCCGCCGCATAGTCGGCCGGATAGGCGACTTCCGGGACCTCTTCGGGTCCGATCTCGAAGACCGAACGACCCGGCCGGGGCTGGGTCTCTTGGTCGAGGGGCAGGATCTTTAAGGCGACCTCGGCCTGGAAGTCGTAGAACTCGCCTTGGTCGAGGTAAATCTTGGGGAAGTCCAGGTAGCGGGCCGTCTGGGTCAGGACGTAGGGCGGCGACGGAGCCGTCGGGTCGGCGACCGTCTGCCAAGTCCCGCTGACGGTCACCCACATCGGGCGCCACTGGTCCTCGGCGTCGAACTCAAAGAGCATGACCGTGCTCTGGAGGACGAAGGGGGCCTGCGGGTGTCCGAGGGTCAGAGGAATAGGCAGGAAGGCCATCAGGCCATAAGGCAGGAGGGCCGTGAGGCCGTGAGGCAGTGCGGCGCATCTCCGACGGCGGATTCGGAGATGAGGTGGGATTATCCTTGCAAGGATGGACCTTTTCAAAGCCGGGAGGAGCTTGGCCAGGCCGGGATTGCCGAAGGTCCGGAGGATACGTAACATATTAAGCATCCCCGCTTCTCCAAATTTCCGGAGGGGTCTCATGGAGAGTCTACACGTCTTTTACGAAGATGTCGAGAACATGTACATGTTCATCACGCTGGCCGCCCAGCGGGTCGACCAGCTCTATCGGGGGGCCCGGCCCCGGGTCAAGCCCCTCACGCCGGATGAGAAGCCGACGGTCCTGGCCATGCGGGAAGTCTTGGCCGGGAAGGTCCGCTACGAGACGCCCCCGAGCCTGCCGCGGCCCATCATGAAAGAACAGTCCATGAACGTTTCCTTCATGTGACGTCATGCCGACGGTCGTCTGGGGCCTGAGTAGCTCCATCGCCATCTACAAGGCCGTCGAAGCCATCCGACTCCTGACCAAGAACGGGGCCGTCCGGGTCGTCGCCGTCCTGTCGGCCCGGGCCGAGGACTTCATCCGACCCCTCCTCATCGAGGCCCTGACCCACGCCCCCGTGTATCGGGCCCACGAGGTCATGACGCCCGATCACCAGATCCTGCACACGGCCCTTGCCCGGGAAGCCGACCTCATCGTCCTGGCTCCGGCGACGGCCCACCTGCTGGCCCGGATCGCCCACGGGATGGCCGACGACCTGCTGACGTCGACGGTCCTCGCCTATGACGGTCGAGTCGTCGTCGCCCCGGCCATGAACGTCCACATGTGGCGGAATCCGGCGACTCAGCAGAACGTGCGGCTCCTGGAAGAGCGGGGCTTTGTCATCGTCGGCCCCGTCGAGGGACCCCAGGCCGAGGGCGACGTCGGGATGGGCCGTCTCGTCGAGCCGGCCGAGCTTGCCGAGGTCGTCCGGACTTACCTGGACCGGCGGCGGGCCCTCGAAGGCCAGACCGTCCTGGTCACGGCCGGGCCGACGCAGGAGCCCTTAGACGCCGTCCGATTCATCTCGAATCCGTCCTCGGGCAAGATGGGTTTTGCCATCGCCGAGGCGGCCCTCCAGCGGGGCGCTCATGTCATCTTGGTCGCCGGCCCCGTCCATTTGATTCCCCATCCGGCGATGGAATTCTATTCGGTCCGGACGGCCCAGGAGATGGCCGACGTCGTCCTCGCCCATGCCGACCGGGCCGACTGGGTCGTCAAGGCGGCCGCCGTGGCCGACTATCGTCCGAGCGAAGTCCTGCCCTACAAACGGAAAAAGGCCGGCGGCCCCTGGACCGTCCGCCTCGAACCGACCGTCGACATCCTGGCAACCCTGGGGCGACGAAAGCGGCCGGGCCAAGTCCTTATCGGATTCGCCGCCGAGACTGAAGACGCCGAGGAACACGCCCTGCAGAAGCTGGACCAAAAGAACCTGGACTTCATCGTCCTGAACGTCGTCGATCAACCCGGCCGGGGCTTTCAGGCCGACACGAATCAGGTCGTCCTCTGGTCCCGGGACCGACGGCGGTGGGAGTCGCCCCTGGCCTCCAAGCTGTGGATCGCCCACTGGCTGTGGGACCGATGGCTGGAGGTTGTGAGAGGCCCGTCGGTCGGTGGGCAGGCCGGCAGATAGGACGGGATGCGAGAAAGGGCCAAGAGCATAGGGCAGGCGCAAAGGGACGCGGAATACGAGATGCGAGATTTAGGACGCAGTTCGCTATTCGCCGTTCGCTTCTTGAGGCCTCGGCGGCCTATCTGCCGACCTGCCCATCTGCCCACCTGCTCGCAAGGACATGGCCGGAGGGACCTCATGCGCGGTCGACCTCTCCCGATGAGCCTCATTCTCTGGCTGGGTCTGGCGACGGTCGCCGGGGCCCATCACCTGTGGCTGGTCGGCGAGCCTCACATGGTGGGGACGGTGCCAGCCACCTTCCAGTTGGAGGCCCTGACGGGGAACGAATTCCCGGAGACGGAGGTCGCCGTCCAGCCGGAGCGTATCGAACGCTCGCAGGTCATCGGCCCGGCCGGCCCCGTCTCGGACGTCCGATGGGAAGCCCTGCAGGACCGGTCTGTCGCCGAGGTCCGTCTCGAGGCTCCCGGGGCCTATTGGGTCACGATGGAACTGCGGCCCCGCTTTATCGCCCTATCGGCCCAAGAATTCAACGAATACCTGACCCACGAGGGCCTGCCGGCCATCTTGGAACTTCGGCGACGGATGGGACTCCTGGACCGGGCCGCCCACGAGCTTTACGCCAAATACGCCAAGGCCCTGCTCGTCGTCCGACCCGCCGAGGGCGACATCGAGCGACCGGCCGTCGCAGCGGTCATCACGAAGCCGGTCGGTCTGAAGATCGAGATCGTTCCCCAGGCCGTTCCCCATCTGGGAGACGACCTCCCGATTCAGGTCCTCTTTGAAGGCCGGCCCATCGGTCCGCTTCAGGTCTTTGCGGGCGCCGAGGGCGCCGGGCCGGCGGCGGTGTTCTCGACGGACGCTCAGGGCCGGGTCCGCATCCCGCTGAATCGGCCGGGCCGTTGGAACGTCCGCACGATCCACATGATCCACCTGAAGGAGCCCCTCCCTTGGGAAGACCGAACTGTTGAGTGGATGAGCTACTGGGCGACCCTGACGATGGAAGTCTTCTAAAGCAGACCCCAGACCCGGAAGGAGGTAAGTAGCATCAGCTCATGGCTCATGGGGCATGGGGCATGGGCTATGAGCCATGAGCCATGACCCACAGACTCATCTCATCGGGACCTTACATTTCTGCGAGGCGGTCTGGAGTCTTTTCCTACCGGGCCTGGGCGATCTCTTCGAGGGCCTGGGGATTTTCGAGGGACGACGTATCCCCCAGGGGGAGGCCCAGGTAGGCGGCCCGGATGAGACGGCGCATGACCTTGGCGTTGCGGGTCTTCGGGAGGTCCCGGACGAACCGGACGTCCTTCGGGGTGAAGGCCTTGCCCAGGTGCCGGGCGACCCAATCTTTCAACTCTTGTCGAAGCTCCTCGGACGGCTCCCGGCCCGGCTTCAAGACCGCAAAACACACGAGGGCCTCGCCCTTGACCTCGTCGGGGACTCCGATGACGGCCGCCTCGGCGACGGCCCCGTGGGCGACCAGGATGGACTCGACCTCGGCCGGGCCCAGGCGCTTGCCGCCGACCTTCAGGGTGTCGTCGGACCGACCCTCGATGAACCAGAAGCCCTCGTCGTCCCGCAGGACCAGGTCCCCGTGGACCCACACGTCGGGCCATCGGGACCAGTAGGTCTCGACGTACCGCTGGGGGTCCCGCCAGAAGCCGCGCGTCATCCCGACCCACGGCTTCTTGACGACGAGTTCACCGACGGTCCCCGTGACGGGCCGGCCGTCTTCGTCCCACACGTCGGCGTCCATCCCGAGGACCGGCCCGTGGAAGGCGCACGGCTTAAGGGGCCGGATGGGGACGCACCCGAGGATCCCGCCGGAGACCTCCGTCCCGCCCGAGTAGTTGATGATGGGACACCGCCGCTGGCCGACCTTTTCGAAGCACCACATCCAGGGGTCGGGGTTCCAGGGCTCGCCCGTCGAGCCGAGGATCCGCAAGGTCGGCATCGGATGCCGTTCGACCCACTCATCGCCCTGCCGGCGGACGGCCCGGATGAAGGTCGGCGTGATGCCGAGGATCGTCACGCCGTGACGTTCTACGATCTGCCAGAGGCGGTCCGGTGCCGGATAGTCCGGGGCGCCGTCATAGAGCAGGAACGTCCCGCCGAGGATCAGAACGCCCGTGACTTCCCAGGGGCCCATCATCCAGCCCATGTCGGTCAGCCAGAAGAGGACGTCGTCGGCCTGCAGGTCGAAGCAGTGGTAGATGTCCTGGGCCGACTTGACGGGGAAGCCGGCGTGCACGTGGACGGTCGCCTTCGGACGGCCCGTCGTGCCGGAGGTGTAAATCAGCATGAAGGGCGTCTCGGGCTCGGTCTCTTCCATCAGGGGCGTGTCCGGGGCCGAGTCGACGACCTCGTGCCACCAGACGTCCCGACGGGCGTCCCAGGGGATCGTCTGGTCCGTCCGGCGGACGACCAGGACCCGCTCGACCGTCGGGGCCATGGCGATGGCGGCGTCGGCCGTCTCCTTCATGGGGACGACCTGGCCCCGGCGGTAAAATCCGTCCGCCGTGATGAGGAAGCGGGCCTCGCTGTCCCGAAGGCGGACGGCGATGGGGTCCGGCCCGTAGCCGGAAAACATCGGGACGACGATGCCCCCCAGGCGGGCGACGGCCAGCAGGGCGGGCACGATCTCGGGGACCATGGGGAGGAAGAGGCCGACCCGGTCGCCGGGTCGGAGGCCGAGGTCCTTCAAGGCATGGCTGACTTGGAGCGTCCAGCGGGTCAGGTCCCCGTAAGTCCAGCGCTCGGCCCGACCGTCCTCGCCCTCCCAGATGAAGGCGATCTTCGAGGCCCGGCCGGCCGCCACGTGCTTGTCTAAGCAGTTATACGCCACATTGAACCGGCCGCCGATGAACCACCGGGCCCAGGCCCAACCCTGGGCGGTATCCAGGACCTGCTCGTAGGGCCTCTGCCAGGCCAGGTCCAGCTCCCGGTCCATGACCTGCCAGAACCGGGCGACGTCCTCGACGGACCACCGCCAGAAGTCGGCGTAGTCCCGGAAGCCGTACTTCCGCATCATGCGGTAGACGTTGCTTCGCTCGATGACCTCGGCCGAGGGCTCCCATGCCCACCGCCTCATGGTCTGCCTCCGTCGGCATCCCGTTGCTTCATCGTCGTGATCGTAGACGCTCTGCCCCGGGGCCTCAAGCACGGGGGAAGAGGGTCCCGGACCCCAGACCCGCCGCGGAAGGTCCGTATGTCCATGGTCCATGGTCTGGAACCTGGGGTCGCCCCGGGGCCCGCATCTTGCATCCTACATCCCGCATCCCGTATCCTGCCTCCTGGACCTTGCATCCCAGTGCCTTCCGGCATGCCTTCCATGGACCGAGAGCGCCATTCCTGGTGGGACCGGGTCATCGTGGCCCTGGACCAGACGTCCTGGCTGGACGCCCTGGCGTGGGTCGAGCGCCTGCGGCCGTGGGTCACCTGGTTTAAGGTCGGCCCCGTCGCCTTTCTACGGCATGGACCTGCCCTCATCCATGCGATCCATCAGACCGGCGCCCGCGTCTTCCTGGACCTGAAGTTCCATGACATCCCCAGCGTGATGGAGAGCGCCCTCCGGGCGGCCTACCACCTGCGGGTGGCGATGGTCAACTTCCATGCCCTCAGCGGTCCCGAGGCCCTTCGGTCGTTAGCCCAGACGGCCCGCCCGTGGCCGGACCGGCCGCTTCTCATCGCCGTCACCGTCCTGACGAGTCACGACCGGCCGCCCTGGGACCCGACGGGCTCGCCGGCGACGTGGGCCGAGCGCCTGGCCGGATGGGCCTTGGAGGCCGGTTTTGACGGCGTCGTCTGCTCGGCCGGGGACGTCCCGGCGATCCGGCAGAAGTACGGACCCGACTTTCGGACCGTCGTGCCGGGCGTCCGGCTGGAAGCGCCGGCCGACGACCAGCGTCGGTGGACGACGCCCTGGGATGCCCTCCGAACCGGGGCCGACTGGATCGTCTTGGGCCGAGCCCTGACGGCGAGTCCGGACCCGATAGCCGTCTGCGAGCGGCTGAATGCGGCTTTTTATGAGGCGGGGGGCAATGAGCCGGTCGGCCGATAGGCCCTTTCCATCCAAGCCCCGCTCGCCGGCGAGCGGGGTCTGGAACCATTCGGCCGGTCGGCGGGTGGATTCCGGATGCGGGAGTGCTCACAGCGTAAATGCTGACGCCGGCATGACGGCCGGCGGGCCGAGGTATCCCGTACAGATGGATTCGAACCCGTCTCATCAATCCGACGGGACCGGGATCGGACCCTCGATATCAGACCACGGACCATGGACCACAGATCCCCTGGGCCCAAGCCGGTCTATGGTCTGGGGTCGATGGTCGGATTTATGAGATCGCCTGTACTGCCTGCCTACCCATCCGCCGACCTGCCGACTGCCGACCTGCCTACCTGCCCTCTTGTATTGCCTCCCGGAGCTCCTCGATCGTCGCCTGGGCCACGCCCTTCTTCATGACGACGATCCCGGCCGCCACGTTGGCCAGATGAGCGGCCGTCTGGAAGTCCCGGGTCACGGCATAAGTCAGGCCAAACGTCGCCAGGACCGTGTCCCCGGCGCCGGCCACGTCCACGGGAACCGGCGAGCCGTGGACGGGGATGGCCGTCCACCGACCGGCCTCCCGCTCGTAGAGGGCCATCCCCTGCGAACCGCGGGTCACCAAGAGGGCCGCCAGCTCCATCTGGTGGCAGAAATCCCGGGCGACGGGAAAGAGGCCCTCGACGTCCTGCCACGACCGGCCCGTGGCGGCCGCCAGCTCCGACTCGTTGGGCGTCAGGGCGTCGGCCCCCCGGAAGGCCGGCAGGCTGTATCGGGAATCCCCGATAAGGGGCACGCCCGCCGACCGGGCCATCCGGACTAAGGCGGCGACCATATCCGGTCGACCCGCCCCGTAGCCGTAGTCGGAGACCAAGACGATGTCGGCCGCCGGGAGGATCGCTGAAAACGACCGGAGGACGCGGTCGGCATAGCCGACGGCGTCGGCCGCGCTCTGGCCCCGGTCCAGGCGGAGGACCTGCTGTTTGACGGCGTACGGCGGCCCGGCCACGATGCGGGTCTTGACGACCGTCGGTCGGTCCCCCAGCCAGACCATCCCGTCGGTCCGGACGCCCCGCTCCTGAAGCATGTGGAGGAGCCGCTCTCCGGCGGCGTCCTCGCCGAGCCATCCGACGGCCCAGACCTCGGCCCCGAAGGCCCGAAGCTGGGCCGCCGTGTTGGCCGCCCCGCCCAGGCCCCACGATTCGGCTTCGTGTTCGACGATGAAGACCGGGGCCTCCCGGGAAATGCGGTCGATGGTCCCGTAAATCCACCGGTCCAGGAGAAAGTCCCCGACCAGGAGGACCCGGACTTGAGCCCACGCCGTTAAGATATCCCGGATATCCCGCCCGACCGGATACCCGACCATGCCCGACCCTCCACCCGGGGACCGCGGCGTCACCGCCCCGGCACGATGATCAGCCCCGAACTCGGAGGACCGGACTCGGGCGCCTCGGCCTGCCATTGCAAGAGACCCTCGATGAACACGTCCGGCGGCACGGCCCCCTCGACGGCGTGACGGTCGTTGACGACCGTCCGGGGGACGGCCCGGACCTGATAACGGGTCGAGACCTCGGGGAATTCGGACGCCTCGATGACTTCCGCCGTCACGTTGGGCCGGAGCATGGCGATCTGATAGGCCAGGAAGGCCATCTGGGGGCAGTAGGGACACGTCGGCGTGACGAAGACCCGCAGGGTCATCGGGGCCGTCAGGGCCTGCAGGCGCTCGACCAACTCCGGCTCCAGGACGCTCTCCTGACGGGAGAGCGAGACGAGGGTCTCGACCAGGACCGCAAACTCATAGCCCGACGGCAGGCCGTAGTACCGAATTCGGCCGTCCGACGAGGCCGTCCGCAGGACGAAGGCCGGGACCATCGAGGTATCCAGCCCCCGGGCGTCGTCGACGTCGATCAGGGGGTTCTTCTCGACGACCCGGACCTTGTCCGTCAGGGCGCCCAGCTCCTGGGCGATCTGCAGGGCCGTCGGACAGGTCGGGCAGTTCAGGGCCTGGGTAAAGACCCACAGGTCCACGGGGTCCCGAAGCTCGGCGGCGAACCGCTTTCTCAAGGCCTCCGCGTCTCGAGGCGAAATCAAGGCCATAGCACACCTCACGAAGCCAGTGGCGAATAGCGAATGGCGAACGGTATCCCATCCCGATGCCCGATTCGCCCCTCGCTATTCGTCCCTGGGAGCCCACACGGCTTCCTACCTCATACCTCAGCGGGCGACACCTGCCGGCTCACGAGACGCCCGCATGGCTGCGGGCCGTCGACGTCGCTGACGTCGGGATGACCTCCCCGACGGCCTGAGTCCGAGCACCACCATGACGGGCGGTGTTCCGAGGACCTGGGTAACGCCTTTCGAGCAACCCGTATCGGGTACCAAGTATAGGCTCCCACGTGCCGATTTTCCGCCCGGCGATTCCTTCCATTCGGATTCGGCAGATAGGCTATGGGTCAGAGCAACAGTCGACCCATCGTGTCCTTAGATTAGAAACCTCCCCCTTGGAAAGGTTACACCCGACCCGGGACCTCCAGGACAATCCCCCCGGGGTTGGCCGATTCGAGGGTCGGTGCCTTACATCGGTGCGGGGTAGCGCTTGTCGTTACGGTAGGGGGACGGATGCAGAAGACTCCCCTCCAGCCAGTCGATCTCGCCCTTACCCGACGGTGGCAGGGGCGGCCCTGATAGAAGTCGGCCGCCCCCACATGAAGGGGAAGGAGCGTCCCGACGAAGGACCGCACCGGGTCGGCAAGACCCCCGGTCCCCGCCTGGAGACGGGCCCCGTGAAGGGTCACGACCCGGGCGATAAGGTAGGCGTACCGCCGCGAGTAGTGGTACTCACTGAAGACGGCGTACTCCCCCAGGACCCGCAATCACACGCAGGGGATGCTTGGGACGGACCGGGCCTCGGAACCCCCGGAGGGGGTCGACCGGCACGACCCGCAGGTCCGTCGCCTCCTGGGGGCCATTCGGGAACCTGGCCGTCCGGGAGTTCGGCGACTTCACGACGCATCTCCCGGGTCCCCGGACGTCCGGTTCCCCAGTACGATGCTCTAATTCCTTGCCCTTTCATGGGTCCGGAACCCCTGTAAAGTTTCGTTTATACCGGGCAGAAGGTCTGACCCCCGGTGCCATCGCCGGTCCGGAACCCTAAGTAAAGTTCCCTTTATACTCGGCGTAAAGCTTTGTAAACTTCCCGGCCCTCCGACGGGCCCTGCCCGACCCGACCGGTGAACCCCCCGAGGCGTCACTCTTCCGCATTCCGTCGGCCCATCCGGCACTGGGCCCGTCCGAACCCCCGACTTCGGCATGACTCTTGCTACTTGACAAGACGGCCTTAACAGGGCCGTTCAGTGCGTGAGAGTGGCGTCGGGACGGCCTTTCCCATCGCCCGGGAAGCACGATGTTTCAAAGGGACGGAGTGATGGAGGGACGAAGTGACGGAGTTTTTTATCCCAGCCCCGCTCGCAAGAGCGGGGTCTGGGGCGATCCGGCCGTCCGGGAGTTCGGGAATGCGGGAATTCGGCAGTTTGGCAGTTTGGCAGCTCGGCAGTTCGGCAGTTTGGCAGGTTCGGCCGGTCGACCCTTTTCATCCCAGCCCCGCTCGCCCGAGCGGGGTCCGGGGCGATCCGGCCGTCCGGGAGTTCGGGAATTCGGCAGGTCGGCCGGTCGGGCCTGTTGCAAAACGCGCCGCCGAGGCGCAGAGGCCGCAAGGGACGAGGGTGTTTCTTCGATTTTTCTCGGCGCTCTCGGCGTCTCAGCGGTGGCATGGGGGTTTGGAAATATGCTATCGGGAGGCCCACCGGGTCGGGGATGCGGCCTGGAGGCCGGCGCTGGCGGTCGGCGACAGGAGCGGCGAAGAGTCGGGAAAACTTGGCTCTGTTGATATCCTCTTCAGGCCTCTGGAGAGGCCCGGAGGCCCTGGGCCCGCCGAAGAGAGCCCAAAAATTTCAGGCGGTCGCTGTCGTAGGCCCGCCCCAGCCGGAGGGCCGGGCGCTGGGACCGGGTGAACCGGCTCCGGTAGGGGGGCAGGCCCACCGGGGCCACTTTTGAGACGATGGCTCCAGGATGACAACAGAGCCGGAAAACTTCAAGGAGATGTGGGCGCTTGGAACGCTACATGCCCCTTGTCTTCTACGTCGGCCGCCGAACGACCTTCCCGAACTCCCGGACGGCCGGATCGCCCCGGACCCCGCTCTTGCGAGCGGGGCTGGGATGAAAAGGGTCGCCCGGCCCCCCGGCCGACCTGCCGACCTGCCCACCTGCCGAACTCCCGAATTCCCGGATGGCCCTTTCCTTGAAAAACCGTCCTCCCCGGGGTCGGAAAAGCCGATCCCACCGAAGCGCAAAGGGCAAAGAGTAAACACTCTTTGCACGACGCTCCTTGCTCTTTGCTCTTTTCGGGATTCTGCCGGGCCGAAGGCTATGTTCACCGGCAGGGACGCTGGATGGGAAGCCTCGCTTCGAATCCAATTCGAATCCAAAAGGAGGTAGGCCATGTCCACCCTTCGCTATTCGCCATTCCCCATTCGCCACGTGGTTCGGATGGGGCTGGTGGGCCTTCTGGGGGCTTGGCTCCTGGGGGCCGGAGGGAATCCGACGGTGGGGGCGGCCGGGCCGGGCGAGGAGGCCCGGGGGGGACTCCCCCTGATGTTTGTCGAGAACGTGGGCCAGTGGGAAGGCCGGGGGCGGTTTCAGGTCCCCGGGGCGGACCGGGCGATCTGGCTGGCCGAGGACGGCATCTGGGTAACGGTGGTCGCTTGGGGTGCGGACCCGTCGGATGGCCGGGATGAAGCCGGCAGGTCCCGGGGCGTGGCCCTGCGGCTGAGCTTTGTGGGAGCCAATCCGCATGCCCGCCTGGAGCCCTTGGGTCGGATGGAGACGTCGGTCAACTATCTGATCGGCAACGACCCGACCCGGTGGCGCAGGAACGTGCCGGTGTGGCGTGGGGTGCGGTACCGGGGGTTGTATCCCGGGGTGGACCTGGAGGTGAGGGGCGAGGGGGGCCGGTGGAAGTGGCGGCTGGTGTGTCGGGGCGGGGACTGCGGGAAGAGGCTGAAGTCGGTCGGCCTGCGGGTCGAGGGGGCCGAGGTGGAGGCGGTAGGAAGGGAGGGTGTGCGGCTGGCCACAGGGGTGGGGACGTTCACGGTGCCGCTCCTGGAGGCGGCGGGAGCTCAGGAGCCTCCGGCGCCCCGGCGGCAGGGGGATGGGGTGGTCATGACTCCGTTTGTATCCAGGGGCTTTGGTCGGGAGGCGGCCGGGGACGTCCAGCCGGCCTCGGGTTCCCTCCTTTACGCTACCTTCCTGGGGGGAAGTAGCCATGACTATAGCTACGGCCTTGCCGTGGACGGGGTCGGGGCGGCCTACGTCACGGGCTTGACCGTGTCTCCCGACTTTCCGACGACGCCGGGGGCCTACGATACGACTTTCAACGGCCTCACGGACGTCTTTGTCGCGAAGCTGAATCCGGCGGGTCAGGGGAATGCGGACCTGGCCTACGCCACCTTCCTGGGGGGGATTGGCGTTGACCAGGGCTGGGGCATTGCGGTGGACGGGGTCGGGGCGGCCTACGTCGTGGGCTATACCGAGTCCTCCGACTTTCCGACGACGCCGGGGGCTTATGATACGAGTCACAACGGCGGGGGGGACGTCTTTGTCGTGAAGCTGAATGCCTCGGGTTCGGGTCTGGCCTACGCCACCTTCCTGGGCGGAGCTCTTTATGACGAGGGCCGCAGCCTTGCCGTGGACGGGAACGGGGCGGCCTACGTCACGGGCTTGACCGGGTCCTCCGGCTTTCCGACGACGCCGGGGGCTTATGATACGAGTCACAACGGTAACATGGACGTCTTTGTCGTGAAGCTGAATCCGGCGGGTCAGGGGAATGCGGACCTGGCCTACGCCACCTTCCTGGGCGGAAGTAGCTGGGACGAGGGCTGGGGCATTGCGGTGGACGGGGTCGGGGCGGCCTACGTCACGGGCTTGACCGGGTCCTCCGACTTTCCGACGACGCCGGGGGCCTACGATACGAGCCCCAACGGCGGGGATGACGTCTTTGTCGTGAAGCTGAATCCGGCGGGTCAGGGGAATGCGGACCTGGCCTACGCCACCTTCCTGGGCGGAAGTAGCGGGGACGAGGGCCTCGGCCTTGCCGTGGACGGGAGCGGGGCGGCCTACGTCACGGGCTTGACCGGGTCCTCCGACTTTCCGACGACGCCGGGGGCCTACGATACGACTTTCAACGGCCTCACGGACGTCTTTGTCGTGAAGCTGAATCCGGCGGGTCAGGGGAATGCGGACCTGGCCTACGCCACCTTCCTGGGCGGAAGTAGCGGGGACGAGGGCCACGGCATTGCGGTGGACGGGAACGGGGCGGCCTACGTCACGGGCTTGACCGGGTCCTCCGGCTTTCCGACGACGCCGGGGGCCTACGATACGACTTTCAACGGCCTCACGGACGTCTTTGTCGTGAAGCTGAATCCGGCGGGTCAGGGGAATGCGGACCTGGCCTACGCCACCTTCCTGGGCGGAGGTGCCAATGACCAGGGCTACGGCATTGCCGTGGACGGGAACGGGGCGGCCTACGTCACGGGCCCGACCGGGTCCTCCGACTTTCCGACGACGCCGGGGGCCTACGATACGAGTCCCAACGGTAGCTGGGACGCCTTTGTGGTCAAGCTGTCGACCCTTCCGACTCTGCTGGCCCCTGTGGGGTTGGCGGTCGACCCCAACGGTAACGAGGTGTGGGACTCGGGCGAGACAGCGACGGTCGTGCCGACGTGGCAGAACAACGAGGCGGCGGCCGTCTCGGCGACGGGGACGGCGGGGAACGTCGTCGTCCCGCCGGACGTGACGGCGTCGCTGACCGACACGACGGCTGACTACGGGACGGTCGCGGCCGGGGCGTCGGCCAATTGTCAGACGGCGACGGGCAACTGCTACGCCGTCACGGGGAGCCGGACGGCCTGGGGCCACAGGGATGTGACCATCGACGAGACCCTGACCGCCGTGTGGGCCCTCCAGCAGCCGGCGCCCAAGACGTGGACGCTCCATATCGGGCCGAGCTTCGCCGACGTGGCGCCGAATGTGTTTTACTACAAAGCGGTGGAGACGCTGTTGCACCGGGGCGTGACGGGCGGCTGTACGGCCAGCGACTACTGTCCGCTTCAGACGGTCAACCGGGCCCAGATGGCCATCTTTATCAGCCGGGCCGTCTTGGGGACGGACCCGCCGGCGTCCGGGAGCGGCCCGGGCGGGAGCTGGGACTGCACGGACAATGCGCCCAACCACTTCACGGACGTGCCCGACGGCGCCCCCTACTGTCGGCATGTGCACTGGATGTGGGCCAACAACATCGCCGGCGGATGCACGGCGACGACCTACTGTCCGTTGGACCCCGTCAACCGGGCCCAGATGGCCATCTTTATCAGCCGGGCCGTCTTGGGGATGGACCCGCCGCCGTCCGGGAGCGGTCCGGGCGGGAGTTGGGACTGCACCGACAGTGCGCCCAACCACTTCACGGACGTACCCGACGGCGCCCCCTACTGTCGGCATGTGCACTGGATGTGGGCCAACAACATCACCGGCGGGTGCACGGCGACGACCTACTGTCCGCTGGACCCCGTCAACCGGGCCCAGATGGCCGTCTTTCTGGTCCGGGCCTTCAACCTCTTGCTCTATGGACCCTGAAACCCTGAAATGAACCACATGCTGAAATAAGCCATACGCAGGGGCGGGTCGCCGGCCCGC